>JBCDCL010000263.1:0-5118 GCA_039182175.1 Planctomycetota bacterium | reverse complement strand
GTTGGTAAACGAAATTTTCGAGCCGGCCGGCGACACGCTGGGCGGACGTCTCTCCACTGGCTGGGAGTCTGCCGCGTGATTTCTTTCTTTCGACGCACTGCTCCCAAAGACCAAGCCGATCGGCTGCGTGACCTGGTACGCGATGCGGGACTGACCGAGCCGAAGCCAGTCGACGGTGGCGACTACGCAGGCCCTCCGCTGATCGTCGTGGCCGGCAGCAAGGGTGGCGTCGGTACAACGACGCTCGCGTTTCACCTCGCCAAAGCACTTGCCGAGGCCGGCGTCAAATGCGTGGCGGTCGACGCCAACCTTCGCCAAGCGGACTTGGGGCAAGTGGCGGAAGTCACGACCGAAGGGCCAAACATTTCACACGTGATGTCGGGCAAGTCGACGGCGGACGACGCTGTGCAGTTCCTGGGCAATGGCCTATCGCTCTTGGCCGGCGCCTGGGCGCCCGATGCTCATCCCCAAGCCACTGGCGACGGCGTCGCCCGTTTGCTGACTCAATTGGCGACGCTCGGCGAGCGAGCCGACGCCATCGTGATCGACGCCGGTAGTAGCCATACCCCCGCGGCGGCGCCACTGTGGAAGGCGGCCAAGAAGGTTTTGCTCGTCGCGACTGCAGAGAAACTATCCCTGCTAGGCGCCTATGCCGCCATTAAGCTGGCAGGCGCCACGGGCGAGCGGCCGCCGATCGACCTTTTGGTGAATCGCGCCGCTAGCAGCGATCAAGCGAATCGAATCCATCAACAAGTCGGCAAAACGTGCCAACGTTTTCTCGGCGCCGGCGTGCCACTCGCAGGCTACGTAGGCGAAGAGCTACTCGCGTCGCACTCGATGCTAGTGGCTCGCAAACTTGCGAAGCTATGTCGACCAGCCGACAAACGCGTGTCGAATTCACCAAGTCCTATCGAGTTGGCGGCGGCATGAACCGACACTTTTAGCGCTTACTGCCGGCCGACGCGGCAAACGACTGCACTGCTAGTCGCCAATTCCAACTTCAAGAAAAAATCACTCGGCCGCTCAAGTGGCGCCACTCCACCACCCGATAACAAATAGGAGGCCACCGGAACGCCCAGCGGCGTTAAGCTGGCTCAAATAGATCGAGTTTAACGGCCAGCACCTTCACCCGATCGGACAGCATCGTTCCCATGGCTCGAGCATTTGCCGGAACGATGGGTTACCTCGGTATGGCAGTCACGCTCCTGCGTGGCGCCAAAGAAGGGGCCGGCGTCGAAGCGACTATCCTGACTTCGATCCTCGCCATGATCGCCCTTGCGATCGTCGGAGCCGTGGTCGGACAGATCGCTCAAACGACGGTCGACAACTCGGTCAAACAACGACTTGAACAAGAGATAAGCGGTTAAAAACAAAGGCTGTTAGCTGTTGGCTTTTAGCTGTTAGCCACTGACACGGAACGTCGGTCACTAGCAACCAAAGAGTCCGCGGGAAAGCTAACAGCTAACGGCCAATAGCCAATAGCTAGCGGCTAATAGCTAAATATCACGGAGGATTTGTATGGCTATGACGACGGTTGCACCCGAAGCGCCTGCACTGACCGCTCAAGAGCTCAAGGAGAAGCGGCAAGCAGAAATGGCGATTGTCTGGGAGCAGTACAAAGCAGATCCCAGCAACAAAGCCCTCCGCAACCGTCTGGTAGAAAACTATCTGCCACTGGTGAAGTACAACGGCGAACGCATTTGGAGCCGCCTGCCCGATGGCGTCGAACTCGACGACCTCATCTCGGCAGGCGTTTTTGGTTTGATGGACGCCATCAACGCATTCGACATGAGCCGCGGCGTCAAGTTCGAGACCTACTGCGTCCCGCGTATCCGTGGCGCCATGCTCGACGAACTCCGCAGCATGGACTGGGTGCCACGCCTGGTTCGCTCCAAAGCGAGCAAGCTCAACGAAGCGGTCAAGAAGCTCGAAACCAAGCACGGCCGGGCGCCTACCGAAGTGGAACTCGCCGCACAGCTCGAGATGACCGTCCCCGAGCTAGAGAAGATGATTCAAGAGGCCAATGCCGTCGGCCTGATCAGCCTCAACAAGAAGTGGTACGAGACCGACAGCTACAAGGATGTCAGCGAGATCGACATCCTCGAAGACAAGAAGGGCGAAGACCCCACGCGTCGCGTTCAAAAGAGCGACCTGATGCGGCTGGTCACCAAAGGCCTGAACCGCAACGAGCGACTCATCATCATCCTCTACTACTACGAGGAACTAACGATGAAAGAGATCGGCTCGACGCTCGACCTCTCCGAAAGCCGCGTTAGCCAAATGCACTCGGCCATCGTGCAGCGACTGCAAGGCCAACTGGGCCGCCGCCGGCCAGAGTTCGGCAAGCAGTGATGGAGTAGCGGTTGGCTGTTAGCTGTTAGCTGTTGGCTATTAGCTCAGCGTTGAAACATTCTCTTAGCCCTCGGCAGTTTGCCGGGGGCTATTTTTATGGTGGCGCCGGGCGGCGGTATGCGAATACAGTGGTTTGCCAACCGTGCCGCCCGTTTCCAGTTGTGATTTGCTTTGAGATGGCATCTTCCCCAATCACAAACGATACGCCGGCGGCGACGGGCAACGCCACGCACTGCATGCCCCGCTGGTCGCGTTATCGGGGCGAGCCGCTCGATGACAATGGGCGGTGCTCGATCAAGCTGGCTGGCGGCCAATCGACGCCGCTATCGCCCGATGCCTCGACCGTGACGGTCGACTACCTGCGTCACCAGGGCCAATACTGGCGAGCCGTGCTGCCGCTGGGTGGGGTGGAGCGTGTCTACGGGCAGGCGTTTAACTTTTCCAAGCCGAAGACCCGCCGCGGCGACCATGGCCCGGAGATTCGCTACCGCAAAAGCGGCCTGCCCGAGCGAACCGTGCCGATCATGAATCACGTGCAAAGCCGCTTCTCGTTTCGCGACGATCAGCCGGTGAAGCTCTACCCGCTCGGCGGCGAGACGAGCGGCCCGCCCGCCGACGAAGTCTATGACGTCGTCTATTCAATCGAAGCCACCGGCCCGCCCGGCGTGAGCTACAACCTTCGCGACGCTATCTTGGGCAACTTGGTTTGCGCGCACCGGTTCGTATCGATTCAAGAAGTCGTCTTCGAGCGGATCGCCGTCGAGAATCAATACGTCCTAGAGACGCCACCACTCGCATTAGAACCTAGCGAGACGCGGGCCCTGTTGGCGAAGTCGCTCGAGCGAAGCCACCTCGCCGGCATGGACGAGCCGTATTACCTGTTTCGCTGCGGCGCCACCAACAACTGCACGTCGACGCCATTCAGAATGCTCGACGAGGTCGTGAACTACACGCCACGCGAGCGACTAGGAGCATTGCTCTATCGCCTGCCGCTCAACCCGCGACTCTACCTGCGACTCCGCGGCCTCGACCCGAGCCCTAAGCAGTACTCGTTTCTGCGGGAGGAGTTCCTCGACTACCTCGAAGATCCGGCGACGCAAAAGCGCCGGCGTGAGCATGTTCGCCAAGCAGTGCAGGTCCGCCGCTCGGCGAGCCGAGGCGAATGCGATGAAGAGCAGAAGCGATCGCAGCGTGGCGCCAGCTAGCGCGGTCCGCCGCGGCCGCCGCGGAACCCGCCGCCCGCGAACAACGCCCGCGGGCTGCTCAGCGGTTCCATCCCCCGCTCTTCGCGGCGATCGTTGACCATGTTCATCATCGACGTCACCGTCGCCCGCATCTCGGGAGACGTTCGATCGAGCATTCCTTTGCGACGCTGATCACGCTCGGCCTCGCTCATCTGAGAGAAACCACGCCGGCCGCCTTCGCCACCGCCCGCGCCTCGGCCTTCGCCACCGCCGGCCCCGCGGTTCGCTTCGCGTTCGGCTCGGCGTGCTTCCCATTCGCGGCGCCGGTCTTCCATCTGATCGATCATCCGGTCGAGTTCCGCCCGACGTTGGTCGTCGGGCATCGCCAGCAGGTCGTTGTACCGTTGCCGCATCCGGTCGAACCCCGCCTGCATCATCGGTCGGAAGAGTTGCTGCCGCTGGTTATCGCTAAGATTGCGAATGCGGTCTCGCACCGCTTGCTGGTCCGCTTCGCTCAGCTCCGAACGGTTGGCCATCTGCTGGCGAATCGCTTCGACCTCGCCATCCTCGCCGCCGAAGAGGCCAAAACCCCAGGCCGCGGCAGCTAAGAGAGCAACGCTCGTCGCGGCGATCGCAATTCGAGAGCGGGTCATAGTCTTGCTTCCTTCTTGTCTGTCGAAATCACTCGGCTGAGTCACTTGATTGCAATCACGTGGTTGTAATCACTCTGCCGATTCACTCCGCTACGATCAGTGCATCGACATGTCCGTCGAGATACAAAAAGTTCCGCGAGCCGTCGTCACCGGGCGGGCCGTGAAACGACTCGAAGTCGTAGACGATCCAAATGTCGCCCGTCGCCCGCGTATCGCCCCGCCGAGTTTGCAGCACTTGCTGGCGATTCTTGCCTGCGAGGCGAAACGCCGGGTACTCGTAACTTAAGCCTTCGTTAGCGTAGTACGAATCGCCATTTTGATAAGGACTGCCATCGGGCCGCACGTAGCCGTCGTACGCCACGCGGTCTTCATTATACCTCAGCGGGCCATAGTCGCTGGGGCAGCGGTATAGCAACTGGTTGTTCTCGGCGTAGGGGGCGAGCACCTGGAAAAGGGGAAACGTCCGCTCGTCCTCCGGGTCGTACGGCGTGGCCGACGGCAGCACGGCCGCCTCGGGAAACAGGCCCCGCTCACCCTGGGCATCGAGGTACTGCGTCAACGCAAAACCAATCTGCCGCAGATTCGATTTGCACTCAGTCCGCCGCGCCGCCTCGCGTGCCGCCTGCACCGCTGGCAACAAGAGGGCGATCAATAGGCCAACGATAAAGACCACAACCAGCAGCTCGACAATCGTAAACCCCGGCGAGCGGTCCGAGGGTTTTGCCGAAGATTTTGAGGGTCGAGGTCGCACCGCTGTGCTCCATTGGTTGCGAGACGGTGACGTCGCGCGACGGTATGTGTTGCGAGATGTGTTGCGAGACGGTAACGCTACGAGACTATCAGAACGCCGCCGCCGGAAGTCTTGCGAGACCTCCGCGACCATCTAAACCCCGGCCCTGCCACGAGGTTCCGCCGGCTGAGAAAATTTT
>JBCDCL010000262.1:0-5139 GCA_039182175.1 Planctomycetota bacterium | reverse complement strand
GGAAGCGATTGCCGATCGTATACCAGCAAGAACCGACTGGAATTGTTCGGATCAGTGTCGAGATCCTTTAGCTCGTCGCGATTGCTGGTGTAGCCGATCGACGTATGGTTATCGATGATGTTGTGCAGTTGCGACTTGAGCAAACTGCCCGTGCCCGTGGCGGTATTGTAGTAGTTTGCTGGTGGGTCGTAGGGACCGGCGGCCGCGGGAGCGACGAGCACGCACGTAGCTATCGCAAAGCAAACTAGGGCTTTCGTCAGCGTAGTTGTGAATCGAGAGTACATCGGCGCCTGCTGCGGTAGAAATCGAATCCTACAGCTTAGCCGGGCCCTGGGATGCCAGCCACCTTCTTGCGCCGAAACCAGCCCATCGGCGCCGATTGCCGCAGGAAATCGCTCGATTCAGGCACTTTCCCGGTAGCCGACGTGACACAGGCGGCGGAAGAGTTCGCAGCGGTCGAGCAATTCGTCGGGCGTGCCAATATCGTCGATCGTACCTTGGTCCATCACCACCACGCGGTTGGCGAGCGACAGCGTGCTGGGGCGGTGGGTAATCAGCAGCGTTGTGCGATCGGCGGTGAACTCTTGCAGCACCTGATGAATCAGCTGCTCGCTTTCGAGATCAACCTGGCTCGTCGCTTCATCGAGAATCAAGATCTCAGGATCACGCAGGATGGCGCGCGCCAAAGCGATCCGCTGCCGCTGGCCGCCCGAGAGTCGCGATCCGCCGGGACCGACGACCGTGTCGTAGCCATCGACCAGCTTCCTAGTGATGAAGTCGTGGGCGAAGGCTTTGCGGGCCGCCTCTTCGATCTGCTCGTCAGTAGCGTCGATAGCGCCGTAAGCAATGTTCGCTCGTGCGGTGTCGTTGAACAGCATCGCCTGTTGCGAGACCAAACCAATTTTTTGGCGAAGGTCTCGAAGGCGGAAGCGGCGGATATCCGTGCCATCCATTGCAATGACGCCGCCGGTGACATCGTAGAAACGCGGCAACAGAGACAGCAGCGTGCTTTTGCCGCAGCCGTTGGGACCGACGATGGCGATCGTCTCGCCACGGTCGACTTCGAGGTTAACGCCCGAAAGGATCGGCTTCTCTGGATCGTAGCGGAACGAGACGTTCTCAAACCGAATCGACTTGATCTGCGTTGGCATCGGCAGCGGATGGGCCGGGTCGACGATGCCTGGCTCGCGATCGAGCACTGCGTAGACGCGGTCGGACGATGCAGACGCCTTCTGAATTTCGTTGAGCACCGACGACAGCCGCCGGGCAGGATCGCTCATGCCGGCGAGCATGGCGAAGAAGACGCTCATCTGGCCGTGGGTCAGGGGGGTGTCGCTGATGCGGATGCCGAGCAGATGCGTCTGTTGGTTGAGCACCAGATAGCCGCCCGCCATGGCTGCCAGGATCACCATGCCGACGCCGATCACTTCGGTCGACGGGCTCATAAACGAACCGTACAGAGCGATCTTCATTTGCCGGCGGTAGAGCGTCGTCGCCGATTCGTTGAAGCGATCTCGTTCGGCCGCCTCCATGGTGAAGGCTTTGATGAGCTGGATGCCGGAGATCGTTTCGGCGAGGGTTTCGTAGATGCTCGATAGCTCTTCCATCGCCCGGCGATTTGCGCGCTTGATGGCTCGGGCGAGCCAGCGAATGAGCACCACCGCTACCGGCGCGACGATGATGGTGAGCAGGAGCAGGCGCCAACTAAAGTAGGCGGCGCCGGCGAAGCAGGCGAGCATCTTCAGCGGCTCCCGCGTCGCGGCGCCGAGGATGGCTTGGATGCCGGCGCCAATGCCGGTTAGGTCGGTGGTGCAGCGATTCATCAAATCGCCCCGGCCATCGCCATTGAAGGCCGACATCTCTAGCCGAAGGACTTTGCGGTAATATTCGTTGCGGAGTGCGAGCGTCGATTTGTAGGTAACACGCTTGACGAGCATCGCGTTAACGATGCGGAAGAAGCTTTTCAGCACGGTGCCGACGACAACAAAGACGCAAACATAGCCGAGCGTTTCGAACGGTGTGTCGGGCATCCAGCGATCGGCGATTGGCTTGACCCACTCACGCCAGCCGATTTGCCACTCGTAGGACGCGAGGTCATCGCCAACTTGGGCAAGTTGCTGCTGGATCTTCGGCTGGGCTTCTGCGTCGGCTAGCAACAGCGCTGCGGCGAGGTCTTCGCGAGTATCTTCCAACGCTTCGAGCGTCGCCCGATCGCTGGCGATCATGTCGTCGATCCACTCGGGCACCGACATGTCTTGCATTACGGCATCAACGATCGGCCAGACGGCGACCAAGTTCCCTGCCCACAGGACAGCGATCAAGAGCGACGTCGCAATGCAAGCAGCGACGCCAAGGCGTTGGCGGAGGGCCAGGCGAAGGGCCCGGGTAAAGTTGCTCATGCGTCCCTGCAGTCGAAAATCGCGTGGTGCGACCGGCGTGCATACCAGTCCGCGAGCCTTGTAGCAAAACCGCCGGGAGCGAGAAAGACGAACGCCGGCGGTCTCGGTTAGCGAAGTCTAATTAGGTGGAGGCTTGAGGTAGGGAGATAAGGAGACGACGGGGAGATAGGGGGATCGTCATCTTGGACGGTGGATTAGGGCGGCTGAATGGACGCCGAGTAGTCGTCTGAAGTGAGGTGGACGCAGGCGCGTAAGCCTTCGGCCCAAAAAGGGACGCAATTAGCCAGCCGATTGATCGTTCTGCCGCCGGCGACCATCCCCCCATCTCCCCAGTCATCCCCTCATCCCCCTTCAGAATGCTTGCCTCACTGCGAAGGGCAGCGGGCTCGAGTGCGTGAGGATGCTAGCGTCGTCGGCTGGTTTGCTAGCGGCGGCGGAGCCATTGGTGGAAGACGCCCACGATGAGCAGCACCACCACGGGGGCGGCGGTGGCGAACATCACGTAGTATTCCAGCTTGATGCCCTTCCGCATGCCGCCGTAGGCAGCGAACGCCACGGCAACGACCATCATCAGCATCATCAGCATTTTGATGCTGATTCGCGGCAGTCGCGTGCCGCTTTCGGGCCGCCGGCTGTCTGGCGCCGGCGCCTCGGCGGGCTCTGGTTCGGGCTCCGGCTTGCGGAGCGATGGCAGTTTGCGAGAGGCCATTGGCTAGGACCGCGGGACGCTTCGCGTCGCGGCGAAAGGCGACGCAGAGTGAAAGGTTCAACTCTGCCGATTGTACCGCCGATATCAGTTGCACGGATACCAGCTTTTGCCGGTTCGGTCGTGCTTGCATTGCAGTGCGATCGGAACCGCGGGAGCGTAACTTCCCGGGGGGGAATACGATGCGATTCTTGATGGCTGCCGTGGCGGCGGCATTCTTGGCGACGAGCGTGGGCTGCCAATCGATGGGCTCACGGGGATGCGGCCCCACTTGTGCGGCGCCCGGCTGCGGCTGTTCGGACTGCGGCCCCGTGTGCGGCGACTGCTGTGCGTGCGGCGACCACTGCGGCGGCTGTGGCAACTGCGTCACGTGCGATGGTTGTGGCGGCGGCGGCTGCGACAAGTGCGGCGGCTGCGGGATCCTCAACAAGCTAACCGGTGGCGCGATTGGCGGCGCCGGCGACCCGTCGCTCTGCCCCTTGGGCCCAGGCGACAGTGTCTACGACTTTCAGCCCGGCCCGCCCGTTGGCCAAGTGGCGTACCCGTACTACACGACCAAAGGTCCTCGCGACTTCTTGATGAAGAACCCGCCGTCGATCGGCCCCAGCGGCGCCTACGACTGTCGGTGAGGGGGAGAGGCCAGGGGTGAGAGGCCAGAGGTCAGAGGCCAGAGGTGAGAGGTCTGAGGCCCGAGGTCAGAGGTATAGATTCATGCGTGAAGGGATTCACGCTTAACCAGCCGCCGCGGCGCACGGAAGCGCTACGGGCGGCTGGTTTTTTATTCATTAATGGGTGTCGTTGCATCACAGTGATGCTGTAAATGCGAGTACTACGAACGCCAGTACGACGAAAACAAAGCCTGGCAAGATCATGGCGCCGAAAGCCTTTAGCCTCGAGAAGTGATTAACTTCGGCGATGGTGTTCAACGAAATGATGAACGACCAAATGCCTGCGATCGCACTCGCCGCTAGGTTCAGTGCAGCCACGGTCGAAAAAGTTGGACTGCCGGGCTCAGCTCCTTCGGGTGACGTTACGATCGCGGTCAGCAACGTGAGCGGGGCTGCGTAAATGGCCGGGACCGCAGACCACGCATAGGCGGCCCGCATTTCTGCGTAGCTTGCCACGCCGCTTAGCACTTTTGCCGAGATGCGAAGAACTGCTGCAGACACGTAAATGATCAACAGCCCGAGGATCGGTCCGCCAATCAAAGCGACGGGCAAAAGCATCGTAAGGGGCAGATAGGCTGATTCTTCGCGTCCATCGTTGATGCCCAGCAAGCTGACGACACCGAGCAAACAAGACAGTATCACGACGCAGTGTGCCGGATTGCTGCGGACGATCTGTCGAATCGTCAAGGTGGGTTCTGTGAGGATCGACACCCAAGGGTTAAGGCTAAGCTCGCCTGGTTCTGTTGGGGCGACATGCCCTTCTTTCTCTTCTGCCAGTGGCGCAGCAAAGGGATTTGGCGGTAGGTCTGAGAAGCGATCGTCACCGGAAGTCATGCGTAACCTACGTGGCGTGAGCGAGAGAGCAGTTTCACGCTGGCGGTTGTACGTAATTCCCCGGGCGAAGGCAAATTCAGTCTGGCGAGACCAGTAAGCCAGGCGCCAGCAATAAATTCCAGGCCCGGTGGGCCGGCGGCGTGTAGCCAGGGCCGCAAGTCCCGGGTAAGAGAAGATCGAAGCTTGGCTTAAACAGCGCCCAAGATGAGCGTCACGTTTTGGCCGCCGAAGCCAAAGCTGTTGCTTAGCACGGTTTTGATCGGCATGTCGCGGGCGGCGTTGGGGACGTAGTCCAAATCGCAGTTGGGATCGGGCGTTTCGTAATTGATGGTCGGCGGGGCGGCAGCATCTTTGATTGCCTTGAGGCCTATGATGGCTTCGGTGGCGCCGGCGGCGGCGATCAAGTGGCCTGTCATGCTCTTGGTGCTCGACACAGGCGTCTTGCGGGCAACGTCTTCGCCGAGTGCTTGCTTCAGCGCCAGCGTTTCTACCTTGTCGTTGACGTTGGTGCTGGTGCCGTGGGCGTTGACGT
>JBCDCL010000261.1:0-5181 GCA_039182175.1 Planctomycetota bacterium | reverse complement strand
GTACGGCCTCGGGTGCGGGGACTGTACAACAATTTGCAGGATCTGCATCCACTTTGGGCACTCTGGCTCGACGATGAAAACACCGGGCCGAACGAATTCATGCAGTCTGCTGACTTTGAAGACGACAGTAGCCCACAGGCCGACTCCGACGGAGCACGGCCGTGACCAACTTTATCTTCCGCAGACTCATCTGGATGGTCATCACGCTGTGGGCGGTGTTTACGGTCTCGTTTTTTCTGATGCACTCGATTCCTGGCGGACCGTTTTCTGGTGAGAAGGCGCTCGACCCGCTCATCGAAGAAAACTTTAAGCGGAAGTACGACCTCGACAAATCGCTGCCGGAGCAATACCTGCTTCGCTTGGGCGATGTCGTGCGACTCGACATGGGACTTTGCATGAAGCTCGAGTACCCAGCGAACAAAGTGATTGCCGATGGGTTGCCCATCTCGGCGCTATTGGGTTCGCTCGCGCTCGCTTCAGCTTTTTTGGTAGGGGTCACGGCGGGAATCGTATCGGCCGTCGCTCGCGGTTCGGCAACCGACGTGGGGCTGATGGCGATCGCTACGCTGGGAATCGCCTTGCCGAACTTCGTCGTCGCCGGGGTATCAATTTTGGTGTTCGTCTTCTGGCTGCAGTGGCTGCCTGCCGCCGGATGGGGCTCTATCGAACAATTGATTTTGCCGTCGATCTGCCTTGGCGCGCCCTACGCGGCGTCGGTGGCCCGCATCGCCCGGACAGGCATGCTGGACGTGTTGTCGCAAGACCACATTCGCACCGCCCGAGCGAAAGGCCTTTCGCCGCTGAAGGTGGTGCTTAAGCACGCTATGCCAACGGCCATGCTGCCGGTAGTCTCGTTCCTCGGCCCGGCGGTAGCGGGCATCCTCACGGGTTCGCCCGTCGTCGAGCAAATCTTCGCCATCCCCGGCCTGGGCTGGCACTTTGTTCAATCGGCGATCCTTCGCGACTACACGCTGGCGATGGCGTTGGTGCTGGTTTACACCGCGCTGCTTTACACGATGAACTTCGTCGTCGATCTCTGCTATTCGCTGCTCGATCCGCGGATTGAATGGAAATGACTGCGGTAGAGAACGAACGTAAGTCGATCGATCGCACGCATCCCGCGGCAAAGGCGCCGTCGGATCGACAGGGCACATCTTTAACGCAGGATGCTTGGCGTCGGTTGCGGCGCAACCGTGTGGCGATGGTGTCGCTCGGCCTATTGGTGGCGGTCGCCGTGCTTGCCGTGCTAACTCCCCTGTTGCCACTAGCCCCGCCAGACCGCATTCAAACGCGGCTAAAGTTCATGCCGCCGAGCGGGCCGCTGCTGGAGCGTGGATTTGTATTCGATACCGACGCCTTGGCTTCCGCGACGCAGAGAGCTACCGAGTTGCAGCCGGAAGTTGATCGAGCCACTGCGAAACTGTCGGCGCCGCGATTGTCCGAAGACGCTGCGAAAGAGGCAGCCGCCGACTATCGCCGATTGATCACCATGCAGCGTGGGCTGACCCAAAAGGCCTATCGCGACGCCGGCTACCCCGACCTCGGACCGGGCGCCCGTCAAATGGTGCAACTTCGGCTTGCGATGTTTGGCGAATGGCAATTCGGTCCGCTGGCTGGTCGTGACAAGCTGGGACGGGACATCCTGAGCCGGATCTTTTGGGGCGGGCGTGTCTCGCTGATTGTCGGACTCGTCGCGACGCTCGTCTCGCTGGCGATTGGCGTCACCTATGGCATGATCAGCGGCTACGCCGGCGGCTGGGTAGACGACGCGATGATGCGCGTGGTCGATGTGCTGTACTCGGTGCCGTTTATCTTCGTTGTCATTTTCATCATCACGGTCATAAGCGCAGATGAATGGAAGGCGACGCTGGAGTTTTACGGCATCAATCGCATCGTGATTTTCTACGTGGTCGTTGGCGCCATTTACTGGTTGACGATGTCCCGCGTGGTGCGGGGCCAAGTCTTGTCGCTCAAGAACGAGCCGTTTGTCGAAGCCGCTCGCGCCGTTGGTGTATCGCACACGGCAATCGTGTTCCGCCACATCCTGCCGAACTTGTTCAGCATCGTGCTGGTGTATTTGACGCTTACCATTCCACGCGTGATTCTTTTCGAGGCGTTTTTGTCGTTCCTCGGTTTGGGCGTCGAGCCGCCCGATGTCTCTTGGGGACTGCTCGCGAATGAGGGAATCAAAGTGATCACGCCAGTCAAAGTTTACTGGTGGCTGATCTTATTCCCGAGCTTGGCAATTGGCATGACGCTCTTCGCACTCAACTTCCTGGGCGACGGACTGCGGGACGCCTTTGATCCCCGACTCAAGGATCAGTAGCCGGCGAGATCGCAGCCCGCTACACAGCAGCCAGGTACGCAGCGGAATCGCTAGGCCGCGATTTCTTGCACGCCAGACAAGTGCTGCCGCAGGGTATTGGCAGCCGTTTCGCTCTCCCGCGGGAAGCGAACTCGTAGGGCCGCCAGCGGCTTGGGTCGGAGGCGACCCTGCTCGGGCCGCACGTAGAGCGTGGCGCCGTCCGCCTCAAAGCGGACTGCACGAACGTGAGACCACGAAACGATTCGTCGGCGACTCAGGCACGTGATTTCCAATCCGTGGGACTTCACCGCGAACGTTACGGGTAGCCACAGCGGAGCCAAAGTCAAGCTGAGCACTGCGGCAGTCGCCCCGCCGCACAGGCTGCTGCCTAGTTGCGCGGCCACAGAAATCGACAACGCGGCAATCCCGAGAGCGCAGACTCCCGTGAATAGCCATTGGTCCCGTATCAGCCACGACGTCCATTGCATCCGCTCGCCTTGCGGCGTGGCGGCGGCAGGCGATCTAAGCCACCCCAGTGACCGCGGCCCACCATGCTCCGAAGCCACCGTTGAGGCGGCGCTGGGCGTGGTGAGGTTCGGCGATTCAACAACGGCTGGCATCTTTTGGCGGATTTTGATTGCGTGGGTAGGTCCGAGTAGCTCTCGCTCCCGAGACCGAAAGCCGCCCGATATGCAGGGACTTCGGCAATCGGTGGTAACCGACAAGAGGCGACACGCCGTAGTCTGAATGGACCTTCTACAGGCGCATCACCACACTTTAGACGTCGGTGGGCGATTGAGGGTTCGGATTCGGCGAAAAGTTCGAGCGATCTACCGCAACCTGCCCGTGCCGGGAGCGATTACTCCGCGGTTAGCAACTGGCGAATCTGCGGCAAGATGGCACGCATCGCTCGCGAGCGGTGGCTGAGAGCCCGTTTCACGGCGGCCCCCATCTCTGCAAAGGTGCGGTGATACTCGCGGATTTCGAAGAGGGGGTCGTAGCCAAAACCGCCCTTTCCGCGAGGTGATTCCAAGATTTGGCCCCGGCAGTAGTCGACCGCCTCGGCCTGCACCTTGCCTGTGGGGTCGGCGAGCGTCACGTGGCAAACGTAGCGGGCGCCTCGTTTGACGAGGGGCACGCCGGCGAGCTTCTCTAGCAGTACGCGGTTGTTGTCGGCATCGTCGGCATTGGCGTCTGCTTTGCCCAGGCTGGCGAATCGCGCTGAAAATATGCCTGGGGCGCCATCCAAAGCGTCGACTTCGACGCCACTGTCGTCGGCCAGTACCCACCTACCAAGATGCTGGGCTTGCTGGACCGCTTTTAGCCGAGCGTTGGCGGCGAACGTGTCGCCATCTTCAACGACTTCGATCGCCTCGTCGAATTCGGCCAGCGTCGCCACCCGCACGCGGTCGGCGGCCAGCATGTCTGCCAGCTCGGCGCCCTTTTTGGCGTTGTGCGTGCCAAGCACCAGTAGCGGTTGATCCGCATCCATAACGTTCCTTTCCCAGCTGGAAAAGGAATCTACGCGGCCAGCTGCTGCGCGAATAGGGCCAGCATCGTGAACGCGCTGGCGTCGACCGTTTTGGCCCGACTCAGCGGCGCCATGCAAAGCCGGCGCTAATCGTTTTGCTAGGCACTTCCATCAACGTCGGGTGAATGTCGAAGGGGATCACCTTCGCGTTGGGCGAATTCGGCGGGACGCGGGCGAATTTCGGCGTCAGCCCGCCGGCGACTTGGGTGTGCTCGGCTTGGAACACCTGCTTGAACTTCTGGCGATTCTGCTCCGCCTTGGCCCGCACGTGCATGGGCATCTGAGCGCGTTGCAGTGGATCTTCGGGCGTGTTGAACCGGGCGCCGAAAGTTCGCAAGAGTTGGGCGATCTCTGGCACCGGCGCCTGGCTGCCATCGAACCCTCGCTGCGTCACCGCATCAAATCCACCGACCGTGACAATGCTCTCGTGTCGGTCGTGGAACGAGTAAGCGTCGAAGCCTGCCTTGCGCATTTCGGCAGCGAGCAGTTCGGCGTTGTCGACCGCTTCCTCGAGCGCCGATCGTTTGTTCCGCTTGCGTCTGCCTTTGGAAGTGGTCTTGGCGCCTTGCAGTTCGGTCTGTCCATCGAAGGTCGCGACCTTGACCGTGAATTTCTTTTTGTTGTTGAGCAAGCTGTAAGGCAAGCCTCGGTTCATCTTCTCGACGAACTTATCGACGCCCTTCGGCACAAAGTACTCTTGCGGGAGCATGGGATTGCGGGCCATGAACGCGGTCCGCATGGGGCCCAGCTGCTTGTTGTTGCCGATGCGAGGCACAAAGACGGCTTGCGATAGCCGAGCGAGGGCGAGGCTTTGTGACGTCTCGCCATTTTCACCAGGAGTTAACGCGTCGGGCCGCAAGGTCTTGATCGTTTGCAGCAGCTTCTGTCCTTCAGGATCGTCGATGGTCGGGAAGTCGCCCGCGAGCACCGCCCACTCCTGCAGACGGTCGCCTTTGCGGTACTTCATCCGTACCGGGGCGCCGTACTTGTCCAACCCGCGGCCAACGGCTTCGCCGCTCATATTGAATTCCATCGCGTGGGCGTAGGCAGGGATGTTGAATCGCTTGCGGAACTCCACCACCAAGTCGCGGGCCTGCCGCTCGGCTCCTTCTCCAGAGAAAGTACAGGCCATGACGAGCCAAGGCCCGTTTTCCTGCGTCAGCGAGTAATCGGCCGCCTGATCCGCTTCGACACGCTGGACAGGGACGAATCGCTTCCAAAATGCCTGGGCGCTGGCCGAATCGGTCATTGCCGGCAGCAGGCAGCTGGCGAAAAGAAAGATGGATACCAACGGGGCTCGCATGGTGTGCTTCCTTGCACGAGAGGACGGTGTCGCGCACGTCGC
>JBCDCL010000260.1:0-5183 GCA_039182175.1 Planctomycetota bacterium | reverse complement strand
GGAGGTGATCGTTACTTCCCCCGTGGCGGCCCATTCCAAGCTTCGCACCAACAGCTGCTGAAAGTGGGGGTTGGCGATCGACCGGGTGTCGTGCCCCAGCACAAGATTGACGCCACGGCCTTCGCCTAGTCGGGTGGTCATCAGCATCGGCGCTGATGGTCCGGGCTTTTCGTCGCCGGACGTGTCCGCCGTTGCGAGCACCGTGCACTCGCCGGTCGGTACCATGCCACGCCAGAGTTCGTCGAAGATGCGGAAGGGCCCAATGCCGTCGATAATGGGGTGATTGCCGGTCATCGAGACTTCGAACTCGTGCTTTGCGCCATGCCAGGTGGTGCCGTTGATCCAGGTTTTACCCACCAGGGCTTGGAACTCGGACCACTGGTAGTGGATGGAACTGCCGGCGTGCATCACCACCAGGCCGCCACCTTGCTGCATATAGTCGAGGAAGGCTTGTTTGACTTCGGGGCTCCAAGGATCTTGCTCCAGGTTCGGCCACATACTCCAGTTGCTAAACACGACATCGCATTGATCGAACGAGTTGGGGCTCAATTCCCAAGGCTTCTCATCTACCGTTAGCTCGAACTCGCCGGTGGCATTGATAATTTCGACCAGAGCAGGCGTCGTCTTTTTCCAATCGTGATTGTTTTGCCCCGTCATCATCAGCACGCGTATCTTGCCCTGCTCGTCGGCTGCCTGGTCGCCTTCGTGATGGTCGGCGAAAACCGAACCAGCTAGCAACGTGGTGAAAATAAGCGTGGGGGCAAGGCGGAGCATGGTGTTACTCAACAAGAGAAGGAGGGATCGGAACACGTCGGAGGCTGCATTGTAATTGCCGACGCTTTCGCCGGTCAAACTGCCGAGCATCCGAGCCTTGCAATAGGCTTGCCGTCCGGCACGAACCAAAGCTACTATGCATGCGTCCTACGAATACGGGCCCGGCTAGCGGCGCCCTGGCGCCATCTGCGAACCCTGCTTGCCAGAGATTCATGTCTTCGCCCGTTCTCGGAATTGATCTTGGCACTACGAACTCAATGGCTGCGATTTTTGAAAATGGCGCCCCGCGGCTGATTCCTAACTCGCTGGGCGAGATGCTTACGCCGTCGGTCGTCGGCGTACTTGAAGGTGGCCAGGTCGTCGTCGGCGACGCCGCCAAAGAACTCCGTGTTACCCAGCCGGAGCGGTGCGTCTCTTGCTTCAAGCGGCACATGGGCAGCGATCAGCAGACAGAGATCGGCGGGCAGTCGTTTTCTGCTCCCGAGCTTTCTAGTTTGGTGCTCAAATCGCTCCGCGACGACGCGGCTAATCATCTTGGCCAGGAGATCACCGAAGCGGTCATAACCGTGCCCGCCTATTTCAACGACAATCAGCGAAAGGCGACCAAGCAAGCGGGCGAACTAGCGGGACTTAAGGTTCGCCGGATCCTTAACGAACCAACAGCGGCAGCGTTGACCTACGGCTTTCATGATCGCCAAGCAGAGAAAAATCTGTTGGTGCTTGACCTCGGTGGCGGCACGTTTGACGTCACACTGATGGAAGTCTTCGAGGGGACGCTCGAAATCTTATCGACCGCGGGTGAGAGCTTCCTCGGTGGCGAAGACTTCACGGATCGCTTAGTGGCCGTGCTGTTACGGCAGGAGGGCGACCAACTAGAAACCGCCGAGTTGCAGCAACCATTGCGAGTGGCTCGCCTACGGCAGCAATGCGAAGTCGCCAAACGACAACTTACGGCCGAAGCCGAAGCGAAGATCGCAATGCCAGACCGCGACGGCAAAGTCATTGAAGGTGGCCGGACGGTTCGCGTGACGGCCGAGACGTTTGCCAAAGCCGTGGCCCCGCTGCTCGAGCGTCTGAAGGGGCCGATTGGAAAAGCACTTCGCGACGGCAGTTGCACGCCCGCCCAGGTCGACGACGTGATTCTCGTAGGCGGCGCCACGCGGATGCCGGCGTTGCGAGACTTCGCCCGCGACTACTTTGCTTGCGATCCGCTGGTCGAGCACAATCCTGACGAAGTGGTCTGTCTCGGCGCGGCGATCCAGGCAGCACTGATTGCCAGCGACAAAGCGGTCGACGACATGGTGATGACCGACGTTTGTCCCTTTACGCTCGGCGTCGACACTGCCAAAGAACTGGGCACGCAAATCAAGACGGGCTACTTTTCACCGATCATTCACCGCAACACGACGATCCCCGTGTCGAAGGAAGAAGTCTACGCCACGATGGCGCCGAATCAGACGCAGGTGACGTTTGACGTTTACCAGGGTGAGAATCGAAAAGTTGAAAAGAACCTGAAGCTTGGCGAGTTGGTCGTTGATGGCATTCCTCCGGGGCCGCCCGGACAAGAGATTTTCTGCCGCTTTACCTACGATTTGAATGGCATTCTCGAAGTCGAAGCCTACGTGGCGGGTAGTGAGAAGAAATTTCGCACCGTGCTGACGCAGCATGCGGCGAGTTTGACCGACGAGGAGATCGCCGCGGCCAGCGAGCGGCTTCAGCAGCTCAAATACTACCCACGCGAAGACATGGCCAATCAGCGACTGCTGCGGCTGTGTGAGCGGATTGTTGGCGAAGTGGCGCCCTTTCATCGCGAGCAGCTAGAGATGGCGATCGACAGTTTCGAGGCGGCGATGAACTCCGCTGATCGCGAAGCGGTAGACGGCGCCAAGGGAACGCTCGAAATGGTTCTGTCGGCCCTAGGCTACGCCGTGCCGGGCGAGCGTGGCAACGGGGCGGACGGCGACAGGGCGGGCGGCGAAGGAACCAGTGGCGACGGAACCGGCGGGGGTGGCGATGGCTGACCAACGATCGAGCCCGTCGTCGGACCGAAGCCCGTCGCGAGAGCATGACACATCGCGAGGCAGTGGCCGGCCAGAAAACGGCGCCAATCGTGGCAAAGGCAAGGGGGGCGTCGCTTACCTGACGCGAACCCTGCAAATGAATCCGCTCTACGAGGGCGACGCCATCATCGCCTTGCGGTCGAAAGCTCTGCGGCTGACCAAGCCGACGAAAGAGACCGCTGGCGCCGACGCGGCGAATCGTCGTACCCAAGCCCTCAACACGCTGGCGGAAATCCGAGAGAAGTGTTGGAGTGCCCCGCCGGAGGAGTTGCTAAGCCGCCTCGACGCAATTCCCACCGACCATATGCCCGACGTGCAGGCCGCCGCCGAACGACTAAAGGTCGTAGCCCAGAATCGAGCGAAGCTACCCGAGCTATCGCAACACAAACACTTCGACGGCGAGTTCTTCAGCTGCCTCAAGCAAATCCTCGCCGCTTCGCCACGCGAGACAAGCGTCTTGCGAGAGCAGGTTCTAGCGTCGTTTCGCGCGGGAAAGCTCCGCAAGCGAGGCCGGCGTATGATCAAGCTCATCGAGAAAGAGCTGCCAGAGCTTTACCGGCTTGAAGCCGATTGGTTTGCATCGCTATTGCAGCAAAAGACAGTTGCCGGCGGTAACGAGGCCTATTCGTCGGACTACAGGGCGGACATCTCCGGCGGCGATTCGAGTACAGCAAAGACCTGGGCGGTCGGCGGGTTTACGATTTGGATCATCTACATGGTGGTGAAATACACCTTCCTGTACTTCCAAAATCAATGAGCGACGATCCACCACAACCCGATTGGTCGCTGCTGCCGCACGATCCGCTGCGGTTTCTCGACTTGGCGGACGGGTTTGATCGCAAGACGCTCAAGCGGAGCTACAACCGGCTGATCCGGGCCTATAAGCCAGAGACCCATCCGGCAGAGTTCCAGCAGATTCGTGCGGCGTACGAACAGCTCGATCGCATGCTCCGCTATGGCGGCAGTTTTCAAGCGATGCCGAACGTCGCATCGTCGGACTGGCAGCACGATGCCGGCGAAGCGGTGACGCAGAATGATGCGGCGGAAGGCCATTCCGGGACGGTAGGTGGCGGAGCAGCTCCGATCGCGGCGCCACCCGATCTGCACAAGCGAATTGCCAGCGAGCCGGCGGAAGATCTTTACGCAGAACTGCGGACCAAGCCCGACAAGTCGCCGTTCGACTTCTATGCGCTTGCCCTGTTGTCGGACGTTTGCGATCGACGCGACGGTTTGCAGTTCGCCCGTTGGCTGCTGGAAGGCATCCGCAAGTGTCCTGACGACTACGCCCTGCCCCGCCTGCTGCAGGCTTATTTTCGCGGCCCGTTGCCTGACGGCGCCTTGGCGAAGTTGCTAGTTGCTTCGGCGAAGGCGATCGGGCGAGACGCCTTCTATCCAATCACTGAACCAGGTTGGGACGTCCTGCTGCGAGGCGAAACGCTCGATGCGTTCGTCGCCACGCTTCGCAAGTGCGAGCCACAGCTGCAAGACATCAGCATCGTCGGCAAGATGGCATTTACGATTCGTGCACTGCGGGTCGCCTCGTGGAAGACCGCTGGCGCCAAGCCCGAGTCGGCTGCGTGGGTCAGTGAGGCGATGGACTTTGTCGAAGCGAACTTCGAACAGATTCCGCCCGAGCTAGAGTTCGAGGTCGATCTGCTTGGCTTGATGCAAGAGTATTTGAGCGTCCGCGACGCATTCGCGGCAGCAGGCGGACTACGCGGTCGGCTCGATCAAGCGCTACAGGTCTATTTCACCAGTGACCAAGTGCCAGGCGACAGGGAAATCGTCGAGCGGCAGCTCGAGCTTGTCACCGACACGGATGGTCTCTTATACGCATTCCCGGCGGTCGACGATGAGGAAGCCACAAGTCACTTCTATTCGCTTTGGCAGTGGGTGAGCTACGAAGTGGCCGAACGCTGCGGCGAAGAAGAACAGCAAGATATCGACTTCAATCTCTGGTCCGGCCGCTGCCACGCCCTGCTGGTGCAGTTAGAAACGAAGTCAGACAGCTCTAGCTTGGGACGCCTTTGGAATTGGTCGGGCATCGCTTACGGCGCCGTCTGGTGCATCTCACTCCTCATCCCAAGTCTGATCCTCTCCTTCGCAGCGACAATGCTAGGAATTGGGATTGAGCAGGCATCGTTTTCTTTCGCCGGGCCATGGGTCTTTGGGGTCTTGCTTATTGTGGCTATCGGTCTTGGCGTTTGGCTCGGATTTAAGTTAGCCAGACTGATTAGAGAACGCATCTATCACCCATTCTGCCGACACATCGCGCTGCGGTGCTACAATAAGCTCTGGCGACGCGATGCGATGGGCCTGCTGGGGCGAAGCCAACTGCCGTTCCACGTC
>JBCDCL010000259.1:0-5185 GCA_039182175.1 Planctomycetota bacterium | reverse complement strand
GTCTACTCGGCGACCACGACGCCTACAAGCAAACTAAGCGTCGGCTCGGAAGCTTCGGCGCCAGCCGCGGCGCCTGCTCTGCCAACTACCTCGGAAGCAGCAATCCAGTAATTGCTGGCGACCGCCCGAGTTTGTCCCCAACACCTCGAGACCTCCGCGGTACATGATTGAGTTTCAGGAGGTTGAGCGAAGTTACGGGGAGAAGTTAGCGGTTCGGCGGCTCAATCTGCGTATCGTTCCTGGCGAGCTATTCTCGCTGCTGGGCCACAATGGCGCCGGCAAGACGACCACCATCAAGATGCTGGTGGGGCTTCTGCAGCCTGGCGCCGGCCGCGTGCGTGTCTGCGGGCATGATTTGGCCACGCGGCCTCGCGAGGCGACGCAAACCATCGGCTACGTGCCCGATCAGCCCTATCTCTATGACAAACTTTCGGGGCGTGAGTTTCTCAGGTTCGTTGGCGAGATGCACGGGCTCGAACCGCAAGCGGTCGAGGAGGCGGTGCAGCGAGAAGCAGAACGCTTCGGCCTCGGGCCTTTCATGGACGAACTGACCGAGAGTTACTCGCACGGCATGAAGCAGCGGACTGTGTTCGCATCGGCTTTGCTGCACTCGCCGCGGGTACTGGTGGTCGACGAGCCGATGGTAGGCCTCGATCCGCAGAGCATTCGCTTGGTGAAAGACCTGCTGCGACGCGAAGCCAATGCCGGCATGTGCGTCTTGATGTCGACACACACGCTGTCGGCCGCCGAAGAGATCTCCGATCGTATTGGCGTGATGAGCCGAGGCGATTTGATCTTCGAGGGAACCGTCGAAGAACTCAAAAGTCACGGAGAAGGGACGTCGGACTCGCTCGAAGCGACTTATCTCAAATTGATGGAAGATCCGCCAACTGCAGACGAAGCGAACGGCAGTGCCGGCGAGTGGCATTCGCAAGAGCGGCATACTTCTGAAGAAGGAAGCGAATCGCCGGTTGCGACTGGCGACATCGATGGCGACAGTGATGGCGACGAAACCCCATCGGCGAATGCTGGGTGACAAGCGGAGACGCGAGCGAACGCATGGCGACGGCGACCCCCCTGACTGGCGACATGATCGAGGCCGCCGACTGGCCAATGGGCAAGGCGCTGCCGTCGGAGGATCGTGAAGCCAATCTGATGTGGCGGCTTCGCTGGCGTGTCACCCAAGAGAACGTGCGGCAGGTCTTTACCGAGTCGCGTCTACGGACAACGCTCGTCATCGGCCTCAGCGTCTTCTTCTGGCTTGGTTTGTTTGGGCTCTTTTACGAAGGCTTTGACTTCCTTGCTCGCTACGTTGGCCGGCCAGGCGCCCAGTACCATGCCGACACGGTGCGATTGGTTTTTCACGTTTTCTTTGCGTCGCTCAACGTGATGCTGATCTTTTCATCCGGCATCATTCTGTACGGCGGACTGTTTAGCTCGCCCGAGACGCGATTCCTGCTCACGCAGCCGATCCGTACCGAGCGAATCGTGCTGCACAAATTTCAAGAGTCGGTCCTCTTTAGTAGCTGGGGCTTTCTGCTGTTGGCGAGTCCGATGACCATTGCATACGGCATCGTCAACGAGGCGCCTTGGTATTACTTCGCCCTGATTGGGCCGCTGGTGCTGTCGTTTGTCTACATCCCTTGCAGTTTGGGCGCGCTGGCTTGTTTGCTGCTCGTCTGCAAGCTGCCCAAGCTAAAGTCGGCGATTCTGATCTCCGTGGCGCTAGCGACCATCGGCCTGGCAGGCTGGTCGATCTGGAAGACGCTATCTGTTTCGCAAGCCGAGTTGTTCGGCGCCGATTGGTTCCATCAAACGGTCGAACGGTTTGAGTTCACGCAGCAAGAGTGGCTTCCCAGTTCCTGGCTTTGCAACAGCCTGCTCGAAGCAGCCCTGCCGTGGCCTATCGACAACGTTAGTGGGGCGGAGCTGCCTGTGGTACAAAGTTGCCTTTATCTAGCGGTGATGACGACCAATGCGTTGGTTTGCCACCTGCTAGTCGTCGCGGCCGGTAAGCGGTGGTACCGCCGAGCATTCAGCACGCTCGAATGCCGAACCCGGCGTGTAAGGTGTTCTCGCGAAGCGGTTGTCGATCGAATCGCACGCTGGCTACTGCGGCCCTTTTCGCTGCAAGTGCAATTGCTACTGATCAAAGACTGGCGGCTACTGCGTCGGGACCCGGTGCAGTGGTCTCAGTTTCTAATCTTCTTTGGCTTGCTCGGACTCTACTTCCTGAACATCGATCGTTTTAGCAATCCGAGCAACGACGTCAGCTACATGACCTGGGTCAACATGGTCAGCTTCCTGAATCTGGCGGTGGTAGGACTCATCTTGTCGACCTTCACCACGCGGTTCATCTATCCGCTAATCAGTCTAGAAGGCCGGCGGTTTTGGGTGCTGGGCTTGATGCCGATCCGCCGCGAGACGATCGTTTGGAGCAAGTTCGCCTTCGCGGCCATCGGCTCGTGGGCGCCTTGCGCGGTGCTGGTCTTGCTCAGCGATTTGATGCTGCAGGTGCCGCGACTGGTGGTGGGCGTTCATCAATTGACCAACGTGCTACTTTGCATCGGCTTGGCGGCAATGGCGGTTGGCTTGGGGGCCTCGATGCCCGATTTTCGCGAAGCGTCGCCATCGAAGATCGCGGCGGGCTTTGGCGGTACGCTCAACTTGGTGCTGAGTGCGGTCTACATCATCGTGATCGTCGCCCTGACCGCCCTGCCCTGCCACTTTTATCTAATCGCCGACAGTCAGCCCCTGAGAGAGTCGCTGTTCAACTCAGGCTATCTGAAAACGTGGTTCTTTGGCGGGACTGGTTTGGCGATGGTGCTCGGCGTAGCGGCCACGGTGCTGCCACTTTGGTTCGGCATCCGGGCCTTCAACCGGCTTGAGTTTTACTGATCGCAGCGACTGGTCGGGCGTGCGACAATCTGCCGCAGCGGCATTGCGCGGCTCCTAGGCCGACAATACGCCTATCGGCGGTGTTGGCTCTCTGCCAAACCGGCCTGGATGTCTATAGTTAGGTGTCCGCAGGAGTGCGGCTGGCCCGCCATCCGCAGCCGCCTCCCAAGTTGCCCGCCTCGTGCCTCGCCCGATGACGAATCCCGCAGTCAAACTGCAATCGCAGCTCCGGATTGGAGCGGTGAACTACCTAAACTCTAAGCCGCTGGTCTATCGGCTTGCAGAGCGAACGCCGGCGTGCAAATTGCTGTTTGATTTGCCGAGTCGCTTGGCCGATTCACTCGCGGCAGGGCGATTAGATGTGGCGCTGGTGCCAGTGGTGGAGTACTTCAGCGATCCAGCCTACCGCTTGGTGTCGGACGCCTGCGTCGCCAGTGGCGGACCGGTGCGGAGCGTGAAAGTCTACTTTCGTCGCCCGCCGGCTGAGGTGCGGACGCTGGCGCTTGATGAAGGCTCGCGGACGAGTGCGTCACTCGCTCGCGTGCTGCTGAAGGAGCGGTTCGGCATCGAGCCAGAGCGGTCGCCCCTGCCACTTGGCATGGGCGCCAATTCGGTCAATGCGGACGCGGTGCTGCTAATCGGCGACCGGGCCATGCTGTCGCCAGCCGAAGCGTTTGTCGAAACTTGGGACTTGGCAACCGAGTGGCGAAAGCAGACCGGCCTGCCGTTTGTCTTCGCCTGCTGGGTGGCTCGCCCCGATGTGCCGGCCACAGACGCGTCCATCGCCGAAGTGGCCGGGCAACTGGCAGCCGCGCGCGACGCGGGTGCCAAGCATCTGCCAGAGATCGCCGCCGAGCACGGGCCGCCAATTGGCATCTCTGCCGACGCGGCGCTCGACTACCTAAAACGCAACTTGCACTTCCGCCTCGGCGCCGACGAACGTCGCTCGCTCGACCTATTCCGCCAGCAGGTCGCCCAGCTGGGGATCGTCCCGCCAGTGGCGACGGCGACGAATCCCTAGGCTCGATTTTTCAAAGACACGACTGACCGTAGAACCAACTGAATCGGCTTGATGCCCGCGATGACTGCAACCACCACCGATGCTTCGATTGCTCCGCTGCTCGACAAAGCCATCGCCGGCGAGCGGCTAACGCCAGAAGAAGGGCTTCGCTTGCTCGAGAGCCACGACCTGGCGTCGATCGGCCGCGCTGCGAACGAGATCACCCTTCAGAAGCATCCGGAGGACTATCGCACTTACAACATCGACCGCAACATCAACTACACCAACGTCTGCACGGCGGTGTGTGATTTCTGCGCCTTCTATCGCGGGCCGAAGTCGGACGAAGGATACGTGCTTCCGCTAGAGGTCATTCTCGAGAAGATCGAAGAAACGGTCGCCACCGGCGGCAATCAAATTCTGTTGCAAGGTGGCTTGCATCCGAAGTTCAAGCTCGACTGGTATGAGGACATGCTGCGGGGCATCAAAGAGCGATTCCCGCAGATCAATATTCACGGCTTCAGCCCGCCGGAGATTTACCACTTCACCAAAGTGAACAATCTGCCGCTCCGCATCGTGCTTGAGCGGCTGCGCGATGCAGGCCTTGGTAGCCTTCCCGGTGGCGGCGCCGAGATCTTGGTCGATCGCGTGCGAAGCGAGATCACCCGCGGCAAAGTAATGACCGACGACTGGCTCGACGTGATGCGTGTCTGGCATCATCTAGGCGGCGTTAGTTCCGCCACCATGATGTTTGGCCACGTCGAAACACTGGCAGAGCGTATCGAACACTTGGAGCGGTTACGCCAGTTGCAAGACGAATCGCTCGCAGAGACCGACGGCAAGTTCACAGCGTTCATCTGCTGGACCTTCCAGCCCGACAATACGGAGATGGATCACATCCCGCCGGCGACGTCGTTTGAGTATCTCAAGACCAACGCGGTGGCGAGGCTGTACCTCGATAACTTCGACAGCCTGCAATCGAGCTGGGTGACGCAGGGGCTCAAAGTCGGCCAGATGGCGCTGGTCAACGGCGCCAACGATATGGGCAGCCTGATGCTCGAAGAAAACGTGGTGGCCGAGGCTGGTACGGTCCACTTCCTGACGCTGCACGATATTCGCAACGCAATTGCCGAACTGGGGTATCAACCTCGCCAGCGGGACGTGTGGTACCGGTTGGTGGAGAATGAGTACATCCCGCCTGCCGAATCGGCCGATGCTTCTCGGTTGCCCAGCCTGCCGGTTGTGAGCTAGGTTGCAGGTGGAGCTTCTTTGCCGCGATTTTCTCCCGCC
>JBCDCL010000258.1:0-5185 GCA_039182175.1 Planctomycetota bacterium | reverse complement strand
GTTGACGAAGCGGGTTGTTTGAACTCGGCGACGATGCCGATCCGAATCGCGAATCTGATCCACTAGAGGACGGAAACGCATCGCTAAGGTCGCTGAGCTGCGAGGCCGATTCGGCCGAACCGTAACGTCCCTGTGCCGCACCGTGCGAAGCGATTGCGAGCACACATAAACTTGCAAGAATCAACCGCATAGCCTCTCCTCGGCACGGATCTTAATGACCTTCGACCTGAACCATCGACCTCAGAATGGGGCCGGGAGAGTCGCAGGGCCTCAAAACCGCGTCAAGAGCGATCTGCGGCTAGCCGGGCAGGCGTTGCTATCGCCGGCGACACGGACCGAGGCGACGCCCATAGAGTTGGTCGAGCTGTCAATCAAGCTCTTCAAGCCAGACGCGAAGCTCGTTTTCATACTCGCTCGCCAAATCGCCCCGCACGAGCGTTCGCTGAAACTCGCCGAGGCTTTCCTTACCGTTGTCGGCCTGCTCAGCGCTGGAGTACCGCAGCAGTGGGTCCGGCGCGGTTAGCTTGCGGCAGATTGTCATCAGCAGATCGCTATGGGCAACGTCCGGCGGCAGAATGCTGTCGAGCCGCTGCGGCAGCGTTCGCTTCGCTTCGAGCAAACGTGCATAGTCGTTGATGCCGGCAAACAAGGGCTGCCCCGCGAGCATCTCGATCAGCACGTACCCCAGGCTGCATAAGTCGGACCGCGGGGTGAACTCCTGCCGCTCGAGCATTTCCGGTGCGGCGTATTGCGGCGTGCAGGTGCGTTCGCTCGGCATGTCATTGAGGTCGATCGCCGAGCCGATGTCGATCAGCTTCGGATTGCCCGTCCGCTTGATCATGATGTTCGACGGTTTAATGTCGCCGTGCACGATCTCTTCGCGATGCAGTGCTGCGAGCGCCGCCAAGCATTCGCGAATGATCGCTACCGCCATGCCGGGTTGCAGGCGGGGACGCACTGGACCGTTGGTGACGATCACGTTGTTGATGTAATCCCAACGCTTACGACTTACACGCTGCTTCGCCCGCTCGAACATGGCGGCGGTGAGCAGAATGTCGAGGTCGTAACCGTCGACCCATTCCATTTCGAGAATGCGGATGCGGCTACGCTCGATAAAGTTTTGGACGTCGAGCAAATTGTCGTGCTGGATCTGGGCGATCCGGCCACTCACGGCCGCCATCCGCTGCATTGCGTCGGCGTAGCTTTTTTCGCTGAGGTAGCGTTCGGGCGAGAAAAACTTCAGCGCCACCGGCAGCGTGAAGCCATCGGCGCCGCGTCGCTCGCTGAGATAGACCACGCCTTGCCCACCGGTGCCCAGCAACCGATTGAGCCGCAGGTGCTCGGTCCAGCCCATCCGCTCGCTATGGATTAGCTCGTCATAGCGGTTGTAAAGCTCGTCAGGGCACTTCTCGGCGGGGCGGCCGTCGTGGAAGGTGAGCGTCCGTGTCTGTTGGATAACCGTGGTGCTCATACCGTCAATCCGGAAGACGCCGGCCAGGCGTGGGAAAAGGAGGCATCAAGAGAACTAGTCGGCCGGCATGTCGAGGGGGCAGTCTCCGTACGCCCTAATTCTAGTTACGCCCGCCGATCGCAGTCCAGGACAAGATTTGACCACTTTGCTCAAGCACGGTTCTCTAGGCTCGCCTGCGGCTATTGCCAAGTACGCCACAATGCGTCGGCAGGACAGGGAAAACCGAGGTCCTTGTCCGTCTGGTTGATGAGCCGCTCCCCCTGCTGATAACGGGTCAAGTTTTTACAGAAAAGTTTGGTCATATCGTCAATCCGCGTGGCACGCTGCCCCCCCACGTGGGGAGTGATAATCGTGTTCGGCGCGTCCCAAAGAGGGCTTTCGGCCGGCAGGGGCTCGACCTCGGTCACGTCGACTGCCGCGGCGCCCAGGTGCCTCGAGTGGAGGGCTTCCACCAAGTCCGCCTCCACGACAAGCGGTCCCCGCGCGACGTTCACTAGCGTCGCTCCAGGTCGCATCAATTGCAGCCGGCGGCGATCGATCATGCCACGGGTTTGATCGTTGAGCGGAGCGGTGAGAATCAGCGTATCTACCTGCGGCAGCATTGCGTCGAGTTCGCCCGCCTCGCCGAGCCAATCGACATAGTCCGGTTTGTCTTGCGCAAAATAGTCGGTCGCTAAGATGTGTGTTCGGAAGGCTGCCAGGGCTTCGGCAATTCGTCTGCCGTTGCCGCCGAGGCCGACGATCCCCACGGTGGTGCCACTCAGGTCGCGAGTCGGACGGCGGACAAACTCTCGCTTTTGCTGTGCACGAAAAAACGTCGGCAGGTCGCGCAGCGAGCCGAGCAACAGGGCGAAGGTGTGGTCTAGCACCTGCTCTGCAAGAATTCCCGACGCACTGGACACCAAAATGTCGGACGCGATCACCGGCGGCGTCAAACAGTGATCCATCCCAGCGGCCGACGATTGAATCCACTGTAGTCGGCCGGCGGCGACGGTTTCCTCCCACGGCACCGGCACTTTGGCATGGCCGCAGTAGATATCCGCCGTCGGTAGCAGTTTGGCAATGTTCTCTTGCCCAGCATCGACAATCTCCGCCTCTGGCGCGGCGGTTTGGATTTGCTCGATATGCCGTGGCTCGACGGGGTAGCAAAGGACGATTCGCATGCGGGAAAGCTCCGATTGTATTTTCCGTCGGCATGCCTCAAGCCGCAGGCCTCGACGATAGCCACCCCCCGTCTCGGTGGATTCCGCGACGAATTTCGCCTAAACTTGAGCGTTCGGCGAAGGCAATGTCTCCAGGCGGAGACGGCGATCTTACCCCTCGCGGCAATGCTCGACTAGCGGTTTGCGGCCACAGGGCTATCTGCTATTCGAGCTGTCGCGCCTACTTTGGCGTGCGTCACAAGGAGACACTGCTTGACTAACACGGCGTCAGCTCCTGCCGCAGCGTTTGGCTTCTGGACGATTTGCGCGTTGGTATTGCTACGGCTCGCCATCGGCTGGCACTTCTACAGCGAAGGGATCGAGAAGCTCGAGCCAGGGTTCACTTCGGCCGGCCTGCTTAGCAACGCCACGGGTCCCCTCGGGCCGGTCTATCGATCGTTCGTGCCGAGCCCCGGCGATCTTGACGCAAACTTGGCAACGCCTCGCAAAGCGGGCTCCATCACCGATGAGCAGGCTGAAGAGAATGCCACGTGGCGTGCGGCGTATGCCGCCGAGGTAAAGAAGAGCACAGGCGCCGGCGAAACACCGCTGACGGAGTTCGCCCCCTATTCGCCTTACAGCGATTGGGCGAAGGCGATTGCTGAGGATTGGCGGACGATAAAGGCCAAAGCAGCCAAACTTGCTGGCGGTAGCGAAGAGGCCGAGCAGCAAGCTGAGGAAGTCTTCCGCACGCATCTGCAGCAGCTAGACGATTATCTGGCGAGCGAAGCCGATGCGATCGAAGAGTACCGGCACGAGCTTTGGCGGCTGGAGCAAATGCAAGATTCTCCGGGCGCACAAGAGATCGACTACCGCGAAGAGCGGATCGCTGACAAGCAAGCCGACACCGCCAAGAAAGCCCGTGGCTGGAAGGCGGCGGCAGCCACGCTCGAAGAGTCGTACGTCGATGCCCTCGTAGACCTGCCCGGCATGGGCGACGGCCAACAGTCGGCAGCAAACCAGCTACGCTCGCCGTCGCCACTCGATTGGATTGATCCCGCGGTCATGTGCGTCGTCACAGGCGTCGGCGTGTGCATGCTGTTGGGCTTCTGCACGCGATTTGCCGGCATCGTTGGGGCCGGTTTTTTGCTGTCGGTCATGGCGAGCCAGCCACCGTGGGTTCCCGGCGCCGACACGACCTACTTGGGCTACCAACTCGTAGAACTAGGGGCGATGCTCACCGTTGCCGCCGTCGGCGCCGGCCGCTGGTACGGCATCGACAGCGTGCTGCGGCGGTACTGCTCACTTTGCTGCGGCCCTAACTCGTAGCGATACAACCGATTCACTAATAAACCGACGTGGGCCGCCATCCACGCGGCCCCTTCGCGATTGCCCGCGAAACGGAGTACGAAGCGATGAACTTGACCGACGAACAAAAAGCGATCGGCAGAGAAAATTTCAACCAGGTGGTTGGCACCACGCGGCGTGACTTCTTCAAAGATGTCATCGGCGCCGGCGCAGCGAGTGGCGCCGGGCTTGGAGCGATGTACTTCGGCTACGAGAAGACGATCGGCGGCGATCCATTACGCGTTGGCGTGATCGGCACTGGTGACGAAGGCAACGTGCTGATCGGTGCGATCAATCCGGAGTTTATCGAAGTCAAAGCAATTGCGGACATTCGCCCCTACAGTGTGCATCGCGCCTTCTACGGCGACTGGTACAGCCCGTCGGCTCGCGAAGCTCGGCCGGGACTGTGTGCGGTCTATGGCTATGCCGATCGCGATGCGGCGGAAAAAGATATCTCGGTTTACACCGACTACACCGAGTTGCTCGCACGCGACGACATCGAAGCGGTGATTATCGCCCTGCCCCTTTGGCTGCACGCCGAGGCGGCGATCAAGGCGATGCGGGCCGGCAAACACGTGCTGACCGAAAAGCTGATGGCGTGGAACGTAGCCGAGTGCAAAGAGATGGCTCGCGTTGCCGATCAGACCGGGTTGAAGCTCGCCACCGGGCACCAACGGCATTACAGCGTGCTGTACGACAATGCCGTCGACACGATCCGCCGCGGCGTGATTGGGGATATTCACCACATCCGCGCTCAGTGGCATCGCGGCAACTTGCCGGGCAAAGACAGTTGGCGCCCGCCCCTACCGGTAGAACTCGTTGACGAGGAGACGATGAAGAACGGTCTCCGGGCCGCTCGCAAAGAAGGTCGCGAGAAGGAATGGAAGCAAACCAACAAGCTAATCGACGAGTACTACGCCTGGAAAAAGCGAGCCGACAATCCCCAGAAGTACGGCATCAAGAAGCCGTCGGAAATTCTCGAATGGGAAATGAAAGTCGCCCAAAAGAAGGCCCAACTCGACGACATCGTCCTGCAGGAGACGGCCGCAGACTATGGCTACCAGGCAGGCAGCTTGCCGAGTGGTTACCAGCGGTCTGCGATTGAAGAACTCATCCGCTGGCGGCTATGGGATCGCACCGGCGGCGGCTTGATGGCGGAGCTAGGCAGTCACCAGCTCGACGCCTCGGGCATCTTCATTAGTTCGCAGTTCGAGGGGAAAGATGG
>JBCDCL010000257.1:0-5199 GCA_039182175.1 Planctomycetota bacterium | reverse complement strand
CGCCTGAGGCACTCTCTTCGCCAGCCGCACCAACATCCCGTGACTGTGCACCGAGGAGTGCCAATCGAAACAGCCGTAGAACGCCGGATGCATAGCGCGCGGCGTTTGCACCGACGCCGGGCTCGTCATCACCTGCGATGGCTTGTTGGGGTACTCGCGCTCGATGCCCGCGATTGCCAGTTGTGCAAACGAGGCAACGTATTCGTCGGTGAGTCGGTCTCCGGGCAGCATCGCTTTGCTCGCGGAAAATTGGTTGGCGGCTCACCAACTTACCTTGGTTCGCTCCTCGATGGCATGCCTGGTTATTCGGGTTGGCGGGAGTTTGTTGCCGGCCGGCAGTCTTCGAACCAGAAAATCCGCCTATGTCGCCAGAGGCCTGTGTCTCACACGGCCGATATCACAACTATGAATATCTCTGCCAATGGCGCCATCGAAAGCCTGCTTGCCGCCGAGCAAGGGGCGACGCAATCGAAGATCGCCTACGCGATTGCCGCCAAGGGGCAAGACGCCCAGCAAGCCGCTGGCGACGCGGCAATCCAACTGCTAGAAGCCGCGACACAGCTCGGCAAAGCCCCCGGCAAGGGCGCCCACTTCGACGCGGTGCGATAGGCGCCACCGCCTTGGCTGTGTTAGCGGCGTGCTTTCTACGGTTGATGCGTAACCGTGAGAATCACGTCGCGAGGGATCCATACAGTTTTCTCGCTGCTGTCGATCAAAAGTATCGCCGAGCCTTCGACCCGCGATAGTCTGCCGGCGAGGGTGACTTCGGCGCCGTTGATACTGTCCGTCGTCGGATCGATCGGCAAGTCACGCCCCGCGCCAAGGGCATCGCGTCGAAATTGAATTTTTACAAAGTCACCCGTCCATCGGCGAAGCTGACTACGCGACAGATCATCCGCTTCGTAATCGCCACAACCGGTGATGGAGACCAGCAGCAGCGTGACGAGGGCAAAGCATGAGGGTCGCATGGAGGTTTTCCTTTTGGTGCGTCGATCTCAAGTTGCCGGCAGCTTATCCAAGGAATACCTTCAACACTTCGTCCGGCGCCGCTGCGTAGCCACTGGGCGTCATGCTGTAGCTAGCCCGGCCTTGGCTGAGCGACCGTGAGGCGTTGGAGTAGCCAAACAAGTTGGCCAGCGGCGCCTCGGCATGCACCACCGTGTCAGCGCCACGCTGCTCTGTCTGATGAATGATCGCCCGGCGTTGTTGGAGGTCGCCCACCAAGTCGCCCAAGTGCTCGTCGGGTGTCGAAAGCTCGAGCTTCATAATCGGTTCAAGCAGCACCACGCCTGCTTCGCGGAGACCTTTGTCGAAAGCCAAGTTGGCGGCGGTGCGGAAGGCGATCTCGGTCGAGTCGGTCTCGTGAATTTCCCCGCCTAGAACAGTGGCCTTGATCCGCAGCAGCGGAAATCCAAGGGTGCCGCCCCCTTTGATGGCCGTTTCGAGTTCTTCGACCACCACGTTCAGAAATTCATCGGGCAGGTTTTGCGCGGGATCGACCGAGACCATCACTGGCGGCAGCTTTGCTGCGAGCGGACCGCTTGGCGTGAACGGTTCGACGCGTAGCCGAACCGACCCAGTGTGCTGGGCGCCATTGATCAACCGATTGCAATCGCCCGTGACCTCGACCGCCTTCTCAACCGTTTCCCGGTAGCTAACGCGTGGCTTGTGAACCTTTACCTTCAGTTTGAAGTCACGTTCCAAACGATGCTGGATCACTTCGAGGTGCAACTCGCCCATCCCCGAAATGAGCGTTTGCCCCGTCTCCTCGTTCTCCTCGGCGCGGAACGTAGGGTCTTGCTTGCGGAGCATCTCCAGGACTTCGGCCAGCTTCTTTTTCTCGGTCGAATTCTCGGCCTCGACGGCGACTGAGATTACAGTCTCTGGAAACTCGATCGATTCCAGCACGATCGGCGCCCGCGTGTCGCAAAGCGTATCGCCCGTGACGCTCTCACGCAGGCCGACTAGGGCGACGATGTCACCGGCTTGGGCGTGGTTGAGCTGCTCGTCTTTCTTGGTAGCGTGAATTCGCCAAATCTGGGCGGCGTTTTCTTTCACGCTGCGACCCGCATTAAGTACGCGTGAGTTCGGTTTTAATTCACCCGAGTAAATCCGCACCCAGTACAAGTCGGCCGTTTTGTGGGGCAGGATCTTGAAGACAAGCCCGCAAAAGGGCTCGGCGATATCAGGCTTGCGAGTGACTTTGACAGCATCATCGTTTGGTTCATTACTCTCGGCGCCCTTCTTCCCACCCTTCTTGCCTTTGCCCGTTGGATCGACGCCTTCGACCGGCGGCATTTCCAGTGGATGTGGCAAGTAGGCCGCCACGGCATCGAGCAACGGCTCGACCCCCATGCCATGCAGGGCCGACCCGCAAAGCACGGGATGGATTTGCTGCTGCACCGTCGCGTCGCGGATCACCTTGTAGATCAACTTCTCAGGAATCGACTCCTCAGATAACGCCAGCTCCATCAACTCGTTGCTGTAGTCGTAGAGCTGCTCCAGCAACTTCTCGCGGTAAAGCTGTGCTTCGTCGATCAAGTCGTCGGTTACCGGCTCTTCGACAATATCGCGTCCCTCTTTGCCGCCGGGGAACGATAGCAACTTCATTCGCACCAGATCGACGATGCCGCGGAAGGGATTTGCAACATGCTGCGGACCTAAGCCTGCAGGGATTTGCAATACCACGGGGTTAGCGCCGAGGCGGGACTGGATTTCTTCCACCACCGCTTCAAAGTCGGCGCCTTCACGATCCAACTTGTTGATGAACGCCAGCCGCGGAACATGGTGCCGATTGGCTTGCCGCCAGACCGTTTCGCTTTGTGCCTCGACTCCCTCGCGGCCGCTAAACACGACAACAGCGCCATCCAGCACGCGGAGCGACCGCTCGACCTCGGCCGTAAAGTCGACGTGCCCCGGCGTGTCGATCAGATTGATCGAGACGTCTTTCCAAGGCAGTTGCACGCAGGCAGAATAGATGGTGATGCCGCGTTGCTGCTCTTCGGCGTCGTCGTCAGTGGTGGTGGTTCCTTTGTCGACCTCGCCCGCCCGATGTCGCTCGCCCGAGACGTACAACATCCGTTCGGTGACCGTCGTCTTGCCGGCGTCGATGTGGGCGATAACGCCAATGTTGCGAAGTTTTGTAAGGTCAGCCGGCATGGGAGGGTATTGAAATGGGAGTCGACGCCAGCTCGCTCGCGGCGGCGGCCCGAGCAGGACCGAGCGAGAAAGTCGCTGCCGCTTGCAGCGAACGTGGCCGCATGGCGATAACGGATCGTATCACGAATCGGGTTCGCTGACTGCGGGGCTAGCCATGGCGGGACGCGGCGGGTCTCGGTCGAACAGTGGCTTGATGACCGGCTGCTGTTGGTCGATTGCTCGTGCCTTTCTAAGCACGGCAACCCACTCCTGCAACAACTCGCCGTGGTCCGCCTGCAGCCGATTCGCCACCGCTTGCCGCATCGCGGCTGGAAAGAGGTCGGGCCCGTGGATGGCGCCGAAGATTGCGCCAAGCAGTTGAGCGGCCGAATCGGTATCTTCGCCATAGTCGAGCGCTAAGTGCATGGCGGAGAGTGGCTCACCGTGACAAAACTCTGCTAGCGCGACCGCCTGCGTCAGCAAGAAGTGGGCATCCCACGCATGGTCATGGGGGCATCGCTCGAAAATCTCGGCATAGAGTTTCGCAGGCGACCGACTGGCAGCCTGCGCCGCCTCGATGCCAGTAGCGATGCAAGCCGCCAGGGGACGCTGCATGAACTCGACCGTTCCAAGCCGCAAAGGATCGGTTTCTTGCATGGCGGTGAGCACCGCTCGCCAAGCTGCGTGCCGTTTCGCCGGATCGTCGCCCGGCGCCGGCTGGCCGATAGCGAATGCCAACCCGGCAACGATCGCGGCATTGATGTCCTTGGCGTAGCCGTTGTCGATGAAGGCTAGGCCGTAGGTCGCCAGGTAGGCTTGCTCCGGATCGCCCGGATAAAGACCGGCCAGTGGCGGGAAGGTCATCTGCCCGCAGCAGGTTGCTGCGCCGCCCCATAAACGACTAGTGGGCATCGCCCGCAGAGGGTCTCGCTCACCCAGTTCCCAACGCGCCGCCAACGCGAACTCTTGCATCGCATGATCACACAAGACCTGCCATGCTGGGTTGGCTCGGATTTCTTCGCGGTCTTGAAATCGCAGCAACGCTTGGGCGTAGGCACGATGATCGATTGGCAGCTGGTTGTCGCCGATACCGCGCCGCAACGCATCCATCAGCACCATTTTGTGACGCGTATCGTCGGTGATGGTCCCTGCCGCCGCCGCCACTGGCCACTGGCCATAGGGTTCCGGATCGGGACGCAGCTCCTTGTACGAAAGTAGCGGAAACGCGTCGGCAAGCTGGCGTAGACCGGCTTGATCGAGTTGCACGTCCGGATGATCTCGGAAGCCAGGCAGCACGCTGGCGACAAGTTCCGGCTCTGCGAATTCGACCGGCCCGCCAGCAGCATCGCCAATCGCCGACCCGATCAGCAAGCCGAAGACTTTGCGATCGATGACCGATTGTTCCACTTCGGCTGCAGACAGCGAGGCGTAGCCCGCCGCCAACAAGAACGTCAGAGTTTGAAGCATGGCGATCCGCATCGCTCTATTCTAACTAAGCGATGAGCCTAGTTCGCCGGCTCCACTACGCAAACGGACACGGCAGTCGCGCAAAAAACCGGAGGGCAAAGTCCTGCTGAACTTTGCCCTCCGGCGTTTGGTTTTTGCTCTGGGCCGCTCTACCAGGCGAAGTGGGCGAATGCCTTGTTGGCGTCGGCCATGCGATGGACGTTCTCGCGGCGGGTCATCGCGGCGCCTTCGCGGTTGTACGCGCTGATCAACTCGTCGGCGAGTTTCAGGTGAGTGGGGCGCCCCTTCTTGTCACGGATCGCAATCAGCAGCCAGCGGATGGCCAGCGACTGTTGGCGGATGCGATTCACTTGCATCGGCACCTGATAAGCGGCGCCACCAACCCGCTTACTGCGAACCTCGATCGCCGGCTTGACGTTCTCTACCGCTTGGGTGAAGACCTCGATCGGCTCTTCCTCAGGCATCCGCTCCTTGATCACATCAAGTGCATCGTAGAACACACGCTGGGCAGTGCTCTTCTTGCCATCAACCATCAAGCAGTTGATGAACTTAGCGGCGAGAGCCGACCCGTGAAGAGGATCCGGCTTGAGTTGT
>JBCDCL010000256.1:0-5207 GCA_039182175.1 Planctomycetota bacterium | reverse complement strand
TATCTCATTGCGAGGCGAATCGCAACGGTCAGCGGCTAATGCATCAGCTTGTTCGCCAGTCTTCGAGATGAACCTCGACTTTCCGCCAGCCGCGGAAGCTGTTGATCACCGGTTTGAATGCGATCGATATTGGTCCGTTGATCTCGGCAAGTTCGGTCTCTCGATCGCCGGCGCCGAATGCAACCGCGCGAAGTTTCACGCCATGCTGTTCGAGCTCCAGCGATAGATGCCGGCCTGTGGCGCCCATTCGCCGTGGGGGCGATGCGAGCCGCACTTCTGACGTGCATAAGAGTGGCCGCTGATTGCCTTGCCCGAAGGGCGCCAGTTGCTCGATTTGCGAAACGGTTTGATGAGTGAGCGACGCCAGCGGTGTTTCTGCATCGATCAACAGCTCTGCGGCGCCCGCCATCAACTCTTGCTGTTTGGCTGCGTAGGCACAGAAATCGATGCGGAAAGCATCGACATTACCCTCCTCGATTCGCAAACCAGCCGCCGCTGCGTGGCCGCCATGCGTTGCTAGGTGTTCGGTGCAATGAGCGAAGGCTGCCGCGAGATCGAAGCCGGGGACCGATCGGCCAGATCCGATGCCAAGCTTCACGCCGAGCTTATCGAGTGACACTAGCACCGTCGGCTTGCCGTACTGCTCAGCGATCTTGCCTGCCACGATGCCGATGACGCCCGGATGCCAATCTCGCTCGGCAAGAACGAAGGCCGGATCATTGCCGCTGAACTGCTGCTTGATTTGTTTGCGGGCCGCAAGAAGTACGCTTCGCTCAAGCCCTTGGCGTGTCGTGTTGAACTCGTCAACGAACGCCGCGAGCTCGGCAGCGCGTGCCGGCTGGTCCGTTGTCAGTAGCTCGATAGCAATCTCTGCCTGTCCAAGCCTGCCAGCTGCGTTGAGTCGCGGAGCAATGGCAAAGCCGATGTCTTCGCCGCTCAAGTTGGGCGTCTCGGTCAGCTTGCAAACCTCTTCAAGAGCAACGATGCCTGGCAGCGGATCGTGCCGCAACGCCCGCAAGCCGTGCGTTACCAACACGCGGTTTTCATCAACCATCGGCACCACGTCGGCAATGGTTCCGATCGCCGCCAGCCCGACTGCTTGCATGAGGTACCGCTTCATCCGCTCGCCTACGCGCTGCGTACCACTGACCTGCTGGCATAGTGCCCAAGCGAGTTTGAATGCGACGGCGGCCCCGCAAAGACCGGTAAACGGATAGTTGTGTCCGGGCAAGGCCGGATGAACCAATGCCGCCGCATGCGGCAATCGCTCGGCCATCTGGTGATGGTCGGTGACAATCAGTTGCAAGCCAAGCCGCTTGGCTGTCTCAGCGCAGTCAAGACTCGCGATGCCATTGTCCACCGTCACAACGGTGTGGGCGCCGGCTTCGGCGAGCGACTCAAGCGCGTCGTCATTGAGGCCGTAACCTTCATCCAAACGATGAGGAACATAGAACCCGACATCGGCGCCAAGCATACGTAGGCAGCGTAGCAGGATCGCCGTGGCGGTCATTCCGTCCGCGTCGTAGTCCCCATAGATAACGATGCGACGCTTATCGGCGATTGCTTGATGAAGCAACTCAGCAGCCGCATTAGCCCCAGGCAGAAGTGCCGGATCACGCAGGCCGGTAAGCTTGGGATCGAGAAAGCTGCGAGCTGCATCGGGATCGTCGATGCCGCGACAGATTAGCAGTTGGGCAACCACGGAGGGTATGCCTGCGCCGCGCTCCAAAGCAGAGATGCGGGCGGGATCGTGCGTCGCAATCCGCCAGCGTTTTGTCATCTCATCCCTGAGAGAAAAGCCTGCAGAAATCAGCGTGTGTCTGTAATCGGCCGATGAGCAGTGTGGATGGGTCGGCGTACTCTCAATACGTCATCACAGGCAGACCGCCGAAGATGCGTTTACTTCTTCTTTTCGACGTGCAGCGTATGGCGTTGCAGCCGTGGGCAGTACTTCTTCACCCGTAGCTTTTCGCCACCCATCTTCCGGCGAATGGTGTAGTTGTAATCGCCCGTCTCATCGCAGACGAGAAAGACGCTTTCGACCTTCTTCTTTTTCTTGCCGCCGCTCTTTTTAGCCATGATTCAGGATCCAATGTGGATGTCTGTAAGTTGTTCTTGCCGTGAGCTATTCGCAGGCTGAGATCGTCGCACAGACTTGTAGCGAATCCGCTCAGTTAGCCCCGTAATATACGAACGGCGGCGAACCCGCGGAAGGGGGCTCGGGCGACTAACAGAGGCTGAGGCGGCTAGTGCCCGGCGAGGACGCACCGACACGTGCTTCAAAAAGCCGAGAAAGGTGGGATGGGCCCGCCGAGTGCCGGGTATTGGGGGACACCTGGTGGCAGTCCGGACGAACCCACCCCACAAGCTCAGGATGAGTTACTGCCAGTCGGCGTCGGAGCGGTTCCCCGATCTGGGAGCTGCGGCGCACGGATGCCAAGAATGCTGCCGTCGGCGGCGACGATGGCATCGGGGCTTGCAGAAAGGCCCCGTGCATGGGACTGCGACGTAGCGAATTGTAGAGTGGGGAGTAGCAATCGGCGCATGGGACAACTCCTGGTGAGTTTGCAACCCGCAGACCGTTATGCCAAATACGAATCGGCGGCCCACGACTAGGCGCCCCAATTTTGTTGGCAACAACGTTTCCGGCGGCTTGGCAATCTCAGGCGAGACCCATAGCTTTGCGCCCTCGCTTCGCAGCGAGTTTGCCTTGGTCGGAAGCCCTCAATGAGGGCAAGTGCGTCGGGATGAGTTAGTGGAGGAGGAGGCCGAGAGGTTTAGTGCATTCTCTGGCTATTCAACGATTAGGTCACGAACGGCCGCCAGTCAAACTGCGATTCGCAGAATTTGAGAATTTCTGCCGCGGCATGTCAGGAGCTAGGTTTCCAGCTAGGATGCTGCCGATTGACGAAGGCGCCGATTCCCTCTTTGGCAGCGTCCGTGGTGCGAGAAGTTGCGGTAGCAATCACCCCGCTAGTGAACTGGGTAGCAAGCTGCTCGCCTGCGGTTTCGAGAAGCAGGCGTTTGGTTAAACCAATTGCCTCGGGCGCCGAGCCAGCGCAGGCGTCGCCGATTTCGGCTGCTCTCGCCCACAACAGCTCGTCCGCCACGATCTCGTGGTAGATGCCCAGCCGCAAAGCTTCGTCCGCAGTGATCATTTGCGCCGACAACAACAGACGAGCGGCTGGACCGGCGCCGAGGCGGAATGAGAGCAGCGGCGTCGCCACCCCTGCAACCAACCCCCGCTGAGGATCGGGAAGTCCGAATGACGATTGCGGACCGGCGATTACGATGTCGCTCGCGAGCACCAGCCCGGCGCCGCACGCTGCAGCGGCGCCGTTGACCGATGCGATGATCGGTTTGGGTAGTTCCAGCATTTCGAGGACCAAGTCGCGGAACTCGGTCGCCTCTTCGCCCCACTGATCAGGCGAGGGCGGCGCCTGAATGCTTGGATCAATTGCGAGACCGGCGGCGCCGACGGCTTGAGTCGCTCGCGCCATTTCATTGAGATCACGGCCCCCACAAAATCCCTTGCCGGCGCCCGTCAACACGATCGCACGAACCCGCTTTTCTAGATACAAATCACGAAAAGCCTCGCGCAATTCGAGAATCATCGACCGCGTCAGGGCGTTGCAGCGATCGGGGCGATTGAGCACAACTGTTGCAACGGGCTCTGCGACTTTTACTTCGATCGCATCGCTGGGCATGATCATGTCGGACTCTCGATTGGATGTCACGCTGGGCTTCGATGTGCCGCTTTAACCAAGCCACCAGTCGGCTTGATGAACTTCAACCGTCCACTCAATCAGTCGGCTTGGCGCCTCGGTCGGCCAACAGCCGTACTTGGCGTAGCTACGTGGGGGAAAGTCGCGGTGGATTCGCATCGCAGATGCATCGCGCGGGGCGAATCGCATCTGCATCCATTTTTTAACCTCATCTGCGATTTGCTCCGTAGCGGCCTCGGCACGGACTAGCAGGAGGCCGCACGCGTCATCGCCGTGGTACCGCTCGACGGTAAGCTTTGTCTTGTCTAGCAATTCGTCCGGCAGCGATTCGCTGAAGCGAGTCCCCCAATCTTCTGGAGAGGCTTCATTTGGTTGGCGGTCGATGCGTAGGACTGCTGCGGCTACGAATGACTCGCGATAGATGATGTCGATCGCTGTTGTCGGTTCGCCATCTTCGGATTCGACACCGGTCGCGGCGTCGCGGGGATTTGATGTTTCGATCTGCGCCTCAGAATCGCCGACGACGATGCCGACAGCGCCTTCCACATCGATGTCTAGAACAGACGCGGTTCTGTCCAGCAAATTGGCTGCGGTCGCGATTGTCCAGGAGCTAGAAACATCTCGCGAAGCTCCAAGTAATTCTGCTGCAGCACCGGCGATCATGGATTCCATATCGGCGCCTCCTGCCACGACCAAGCGAGCGCCTCCGGCTATGGCCAGAGCGATAGGCTTTGCTCCGAGACGAGCGAGGGCTGCAACAGTTGGTTGCCGGAGCGTTTTGAAGGCTTCGCCCGTATTTAAGTTTGGCAGTGTGGCGCCTTGCTGGAGAAGCTCTTCCAGCTGATCACCGACGTCATGCCCACGCACTACGCCGACCGGTAGCGACGCATTACCGGAATCTTCCAGTTTGGCGGCAACAGCCCGAGCCATCTGCCACGTATCGCAACCGCCGACATTGGCGATCACCGTCAGCTCCGGATGCAAATAAAGGTGCGGTCCCAACGCATCCAACGTTTGCTCAAGACTCTCTTTAATTTCAGCATTCGCGTCCCAGCGAGTCGTTAATTCTCCGCCAAAGTCGACCAGCACGACGTCGACTCCTTCAAGCGTTGCCGGGTTCACCGGCCCGGCGGCGAGGGCGTGCCAGCTGGCGATTCGTAATCGGTCGGCCATCGGTGTCGAGCGGGGTGAAAGCGAAGTGGGGCGTGTTGCTTGTTTGCTACGCCTCGCCGAGCCGCGTCGCATTGGTGCAACACGACGCAGGGATTTCAAGGGCGATGGAGCCAACTGCTGCAGGCTGCAAGCTGATGGCTCACAACAGTTTACGTCTCAGGCAGGCTCGTTGGCTAGTCGGCATGGCGCCGTCCGTGCATTTGTCCCCGTCCGCCGAGACGAGGCCCGCCGCTAGGGCCAGTCGCCCGAAACGCTCGTCGCCGACACATCTAAGTCACCGACACATCTTGAGGAATCGCCTGTGTCCAG
>JBCDCL010000255.1:0-5215 GCA_039182175.1 Planctomycetota bacterium | reverse complement strand
CTGAACGATCACGGCTCGAAAGATCACTTAGCCGGCGCCGACCTGGATCGCTCTCAGCAGACTACGGGCGTGACTGGAAACCCCCTGCCGATGGAGCAGATCGTTCCCTTAGACAATTTTGGCGATCCTTCGCCAGCCTTTGGTGCGAATCTCGCGACCGGGGCAAGCAGTATCCTCGGCATCAGTGGCAGCAGTCTGCTGAGCAGCAACCAACTGCCGCATGGCACGGGGTGGGGACCGGGGGATATCACGCTGCGGCCGGTGATGTCGCCCGATATGATTCTCAACAATCAGACCCGCATTGGCGATCCAACCTACGACGACTACGCCCGCCTACTGTTCGGCCGCCGCGTGCCAGAAGGGTTCACAACAACGCCCAACACCAGCTTGGCGCCACTGGTGAGCGAAACTTCCTATGGACGCTATGGCGGCTTTGAGCAAGCCACACCCGGCTTTCTACCCGGTGCAGGGGTTAATTACGTTGAACCGTCGGCGCCGCAAACGCTCGACCCACTCTCGACCTTCAAGTTCTATGAGTATCCGCAGTACGACCGCCGTGTTGCTGGGCGTGTCCTGGCTAATCCCGCGTCGACCGTTACCGAACTGGCGGTGATGAATTTCTTCGCCGCTACTCAGCCCTCGGGCTACGCATCGAGCCCCGACCTGCGGGGACGATATGCCATGCCCGGTTTGAGTTACGGGGGGCAGCCGAACGCTGAATCCCACAACGACGCAGCCTTGCCATCGTTGGTTGCCGATTCGCCCTATGAACTGAACGTCATGAAGAATGCCCGACGCGGGCCGCCACAGGCGACTTCGCTGACGCAAAATGACGATGCTCCTTTCTCGGCAGCCGAACTCGAACGAGTGCTGCGTGCCTACGACGCGGACGCCAATCGGCTGCCCGATCGATTGTGGAATTTAGTTGATGCATTCGATCCGGCAAAACTGGTCGTGCAGCAAATTGACATCGATCCCTACGACGGTTTCACCGCGGCTGTTAATTCTGGCAACCGGTTTGTCGCCCAGCTTGAAGCCTCGCAGCGGCGGCGATCGGTCACCACCGATAGCCGCGAAGTACCGGTCGCTACCGAGAACTGGAACGCCCGTCTCGTCTACGGCGCCGATGGCCGGCCAGGCGCCGGTGGCGTCGATGAGAATGGCAACTGGGACGGCAGCGTCGCCGGCGCTGGCAACCTCGACGAGGTAGCGGAGTACAACGTCTACAACGGCAATCTGATTGATGTCGACGGCGATGGCGTAATCAGCCCTGCCGAGGCTCCGAATGCCGTGCAAGCTTTTCTCGGTCCAAATGGCGATCCGCGCCGCGGAGGCATCGACGACTACTTCGTTGTCATGGGCGCCGACCCGCCGGTCAATGCGCGGCTGATGGACTTCTTGCGTTACCGCGTGGTGCTCGAACTCAAACGGAAGCAAGTGGTGCTTGCGAGCGGCACGTCGATCGTTAACGTCTTGCCCGATGCCGATCGGGCGGCTGTGGCCGGCGGCGCGTTTCCCTTCTCGCGAGAAGATCTCGATGAGGTCGACTTCCGCATCAACGCCGTCCTGTACGGCAACAACGCCACGGCCAATAGTAATGTGCGAGGCAGCCTCGCCAATCCGCTACTCGCCAGCTACGGCGGCTTGATCGCGCCCGAGTTGGCGGCGGGGTTGAAGATGGATCTCAACCGACCGTTTGGCGATGGCCGCGACAACAACGGCAATGGCGTTGTCGACGAACCGTCCGAAGCCGGCGAGCCATGGGTGGATGTCGATGGCAACGGAGTGTGGGACGGCGAACCCTTTCTCGATCTCGATGGCGATGGGCGATTCTACGCAGACGTCAACAACAATGGCTTCGTACATTCAGAAGCGAACCCGGATATCGGCGATCTTGCGGATTTCGACAACGACGGCATAGCGGAGCCGGCGGTTGATAGTCTGTTTGCAAGACAGTTGCTGACTCCCGTTCCGTTTTCCCACGTCGCCGGCGTTGACGCCAACGGTCGGGGCGCTGTGACCGATGCTGGGAATGTGATTCACGACGATGGCCGGATGGCCCGGCAGTTATACGCCCGGCATCTGTACTGCCTGATGCTGGCGGTAATGGACGAAAACTACCTGGCGCCCTTCGATCCGCTCGACCCGCAGGTGATGCGTTACCTAGACGCGGATTCGGTTGCCCGTGGCCCGGCGCCCGACTTTGACGAAGTAAAGAGCGTCGCCGCACAGATCAAGGACGATCTTGTCGCCATCCGCGGCCTAACTGATGACGACGCCAGCGCCGAAGCTCGTCGGCAAGCGCTTCGCAAGCTGACCTGCCGGAAGATCGCACAATGGGCGATCAACTGCGCCGACATTCGCGATTCGGACGCCATCTGCACGCCGTTTGAGTACGACGAAAATCCGTGGGACGGTTGGAACGTGGTCGACACGGAGCATGGCGCCGTCTATCCGATAGATGGCGATCTGAGCACCGATGAGAATCGCCAGTTCTCGCGGCGGATCGACAATAGCGGTTGGTCGGCGCCCGATCGCTACGACACCACCGGCGCCATCCTGCCAACGGATCAGGTGATCCCCGCTTACGATCAAACCTGTGGCGTGGTGTGGGGCCTCGAACGACCCGAGTTGTTGCTCACCGAAGGCCTGGCCTTGCACGACCGCCGCGTTGAAGACCTGCTAGGACCTGGTGACGAAGGCGACTTAGGCGACACCGGCGCACTAAACGGTCAGCAAATTGCCACCGCAACGGGTCTGCAAAAGAACGACAACGACCTCGACCAACGCCTGCGGCCTCGCGGGTCGGCATTTATCGAAGTCTTCAATCCGTGGAGCGATTCTTCGCATCGCCCCGCCGAGTTATATCGCAACCGATTCAATCTGCCTCGCTATGCAGACCTTGATAAGGTACGTGTGGCGAATGGTGGGACGGATGAGAATGACGACCGTGTCCCCGATATCCTGGACGCCAATACGATCCCGGTCGAAGGCGTCATTCTTGATCGTTTGTCAAATGGCGTAGCTCCGATTCTCGACGAGAACGGAAATCAACGTACCGACCCTAATACAAACGATCCACTCTTTGGTCCGTCGCCCGTCTGGCGAATGGTGTGTGTCGAAGAGCATCCCGATATACGCAACGATGATCCGTACGACCAGCCGATTGGCGATGGCGCGTCGGCCTATCCCGAGCGAGACGTCAACCAACTGTTGCAACGACCGGCTGGCATTCCTCGAACGCCTGGGGTTGGAGGTCCAGCCGGTGTAATGTCATCAACCGATATCGATCTGCTTGGTGGCAACGCGAATGCATTCGATCAAAATCAATTGCCGCTCGATTGGCATAAGCCGGCAACACGCAACTTTGTAGAAACGTGGCGAGTCGACAATCGCAAAGAGGTGGCCCAACCCTTCCGGCTGACAAACCCCGATTTCCCAGCATTCGATCCGTACGCGGTTCCAACGATGGCTCGTTCGTCGGATGCCACGTCAGGTAACCGTGTCGTTTACATCAAGCCAGGTTCCCACATCGAACGCGAATGGTATTTCACCCGTGGCCTTGATATACCCGTCGAGAGAAATATACGGAATACGGACGGGATACCTCGTATCGACCCTGCCGATGTGCGGATGTGTATCCCCGTTAGGCCGATCGTGTTGGAACGTGGCGCCGGAATCGTGCCGCAAACGAATAATGCCGAACGTCTGCAATACTGGCCCGACTTCGTGAAGACGAAGAGTCCTCCTGGGGCGACGCCACGTGACCTAGAGATCTATCCGTGGCGTTTTCCGCCAGTAGTAGAGAACAAGGAAACATCAGTCAGAGACTTTACATCGCTTAGGATTGCGCCGCTGCTGCCAGGGCACTACGCCGTTGTCGGGTCGGCAGGTACTCAGTACGGCACCGACGCTGGCGTGCTGCCGCAGTTTGAAGGCCGATATGTGACGACCATCGGTCGAACGATTCTCGATCCTGCGAGCAAATCACTTCATCCCTTCACAGAAGCGAGCAATGGCGGGACCATTGAGGAATCGGTCAAAGAAGGTCGCCGGATTGAACTGGTGCCCCATCAAAATCCGTTCTTGCATCAAGTTGCTGTGGCGATGAATGGTGGGGACGAATCACGATTGCTGCGGCCGGTTACGCCGCCCAGTGGTGGCGAAGCTTACGTCTTCAACGTCACCGATCCATCGAGTTATCCGACTGACCTAAATGACATCGGCAACAGCCGAGTCGCCCAAAGCTTGAAAGAGTTCAACGAGGAAGCGACTGGTCGCGGTGGCGAAGCGTTGAAGCCCTTCTATTCCGACGCGAATAACTTCAACGCAGGTTTCCAAATGGATCCTAATGAGGCCGACGAAACCCGTTACTACGCCATCAAGCCGGCGATTGCGGTGCCGATCGAAGGGATGAATATCTCCGAGCCGCTCGACAGCTATTTCCTTCGCAAGGCGGAGCTGGAAAACAAGAATCCCCCTGCTCTGGCTTTGGAATGGGATCGCAAGGCGGAGTCCGGTGAAGGGCAATATGACTTTACAACACAAACCGGCGAGACAGGATCGCCTGGCTACGACGAGCCGTTTGATATTCAGCCCGAACTGGCCACGAATCATACGACGCCCAACTACCGGTCGATTCACTTGCAGCGTTTGGCCAACCCGCTTCTGGCGTGGAATCCGCCACCGCTGCGTCCCGATGGCACGCCGCATCCCCAGCACGATCCGACGCGGACAGTTAATCCGTATCGGACGATCGACTCGATGTCGCTGGACCTCACGGCATTCAATAGCATCAACGATCATGAGACACGGATGCTGGCCACGGGCGACCGGATCGACGAGCTGAAGGCGGTCTTCAACAGTGGCCTGCCGCCCGAGATGCTGCACACGAAGGCCCATCACCTGCCCGCCCATGGTAGTCCGCTGATTGGCTACGCCACCGGCGGGGGTGATGCCGACAAAGTGCTGATGACGCTGTCGACACAGCACCGCGGCTTCCACGAGCAGATTTTTACTTATGGCGACCAGCCGCCGAATAACGCGGCCCCGCCCGTCGAGAAAACCCTTCGCCCCGGCCGTTTGACGTGGTCTCAAGAGCGGGCCAATCAGGTCATCGACATCATTGACGACCGCGTCGACGTGTTTGACACACGCAACTCGTCGACCAATCCCGATGGCGCGATTCGCGTGCACGAGGATCTGAATCCGCGTG
>JBCDCL010000254.1:0-5250 GCA_039182175.1 Planctomycetota bacterium | reverse complement strand
CGGGCGAGCAAATGGAAACGTCGGCAATCGTCGATGCACGCCAGCAAGCGGCCGACGATCTCCGCCGATTCTGCGACCACTTTGGCGAAGAGGATCCGATTCGCCAGTTCCGCCTGATCATCCTTGCAGACGACCCGGCATTCGTCGCCCACCAAGCAGGCAATGGCGGCATCGCCAACTTCGTTTGGGCGACGTTCACCCGGGCGAACCCCGCGGTCGATGTTTCCGGCATCGGCGCCTTCTGCAAAAACAAACACTGGGGCTGCCACGGCCCGCTGGTGATCGACGCCCGGATCAAACCGCACCACGCCCCGGTTGTGGAAGAAGACCCCGAAGTCACAAAGAAAGTCGACGCCATGGCCGCCCGCGGCGGACCCCTACACGGCGTGATCTAGGCGAATCGCTGTCTAGAAAAGGTGTCAGCGCCGCCGCGTCACGATGGGTCCCGCAAGGGCCACAACGAACAGCCAGAGCGTTGACGGCTCTGGCACAATCGCGTCGGGCAAGACGCGGAAGTCGGAGATCACAGGCAAGTGGTCGCTAAAGCTGGCCAGGGCGTCGAGCACCGACGCCGACGCACCTGTGCCTGTCGTGATCGGCTCGTTGAGGGTATGCGTACCGTTATTGCCAAACACGCGGAACGAACCCTGCACCAACTCTAACCCGGCGCCATCGAAGAATTCGTCGGTGACGAATTGGACACTGAAGCGGTCGTCCATGCTCGCACCCGGATCCTGGGTGTGGAGATCAAGAAATGCCGGGTTGTCTCGCCAATTGCCGGCGCCGGCGACGTTGGTGATGTCGAACGTATCAAACCCTTGCCCCGCCCCGGCTCCGGTGATCACATCCCATGCTGCATTGTTTGGGTCGGTACTTTCGTCAACGTCGTTCCAATTGAAGTCGCCGCCGTAAATGATGGGCGTTGTCAGACCGAGCGTATCGGCATCGTCCCGGATGAGTTGCGTCTCCGCGGCACGCTGGTCTTCGAAAGCAGTGGTGTCGCCGCTTTGCAAGTGAATCGCGTAATAGAAGAAGTCAGCCTCGCCGCCTGTACCCACGGGGCGGAACTCGCCACGCAACAGGTTGTGGGTCAAACCGGCGCTAAGTTCCGTTGTACCAAGTAGCGTCACGGTGTCCGTGTTGTAAATGAATCCGGTGCGGTCGCCGCCGCCATCGGGGGTCGATATCGCCGTTGCGTAGCTACTCGTCGCGTAGGCCGTGTTGAACACCGCCACTGTGTCCGGCGCCGAAGCGGTATCGGTCTCTGCCAACGCGAGGATATCGATCGGCCGGGCCGTGCCAAGCACGCTCTCGTTGCCAATCGCAACCAAGATTTCCTGCAGTTCGAGTTCTTGCGCCGCGGTATTCGGGAGATTCCCGACGTTCCACGACGCGATGCGGAGATCGATGGCCAATGCCGAAGAACTTGCCGCGAGCACGATGGCCATCGCCAAGCGAAGTGACGCCTTGGATGCTCCGCCGCACGGCGTTAAGAAAAGAGTTTGAAAAGAGTTCCGATTCATAGGTCTCCGTTATCAAAGGTGCTCGTTTGCCGTGGGGGGGGGCTACGAAAAGCTGGGCCTATCGCGACTCTGGCGTGCGTTTGAGCAATGTGTATCAGCGGAGCCGGTTGGGCGTGCCGCCGCCGATAACCAACCCCTGCCGCGTCGAAAACGTCGTATGAGTGAGCCGCAACTCTCTCTGGCGATGCCTATCCTGCAAGTCAGACGCAGCGGGGCTTCTTCGGCGTGCCTTCAGGAGTAAGGCAGACCTACAAATCCGTCCAGCAACCTACGGGCGACCGAACGATCGCGGTCGCCCCGCTACCGCCTGCGTGCTAAGCTTCTCGCATGATCGATTGGCCCGGCACGACTGAAGCTCCAGCATGGTTGGAACACGCGCCAAAAGTGGCATTTTACGTCTGGATTGCGGCGATTGGCGGTTGTTTCGGCAGCTTTTTCAACGTGGTGCTCTACCGCGTTCCGCGGGGCGAAGACGTCGTCTGGCGGGGCTCGCACTGCCCCGAGTGCGATAGCCCCATCCGCAGCCGGCACAATCTGCCGGTGATAGGCTGGCTACTCCTGGGCGGCCGCTGCTACGACTGCAAGGCAAAGATCTCGCCTGTCTACCCAATGATCGAGGCCGCCTTTGCCGCCGGCTTTACTCTCGTGGCATGGCTGATTTGGCGGTGATGGCAGATAGTCGCCAGTCGTCAGACGACGGAGCCCCGGCAACAGACGGCAGACGACAGACTTCCGTTTCTGATGGCGACCGGTGCTCGTCGCGTAGTCACCACCACTCGACCAAGCTTGGGTCTGCGGGTCTCTGCGGATATGCTGGGCAACTCACACAACTCTTTTCCTGGCGTCCGTTTTCTGATGTCTGTCGCCTAACTACCGAAGACTCCTCACCATGCGTATCACTTTTCACGGCGCCGCCGGCACAGTAACGGGTTCCAAATATCTGCTCGAGGCCGATGGCGCCCAGGTGCTGATCGACTGCGGCATGTTTCAAGGGCTCAAAAAGCTACGTGCACTCAACTGGGCAGGCACGCCGTTCAAGGCGGGCGAACTCGACGCCGTGCTACTAACGCATGCCCATCTGGACCACGTTGGTTATCTGCCGCGTGTGGTGAAGGAGGGCTTCCAGCACCGCATCTTCTGTACCCCCGGCACGGCGAAGCTGGCCGAGGTGATCATGCTCGACTCGGCCAAGATACAAGAGCAAGACGCCGCCTACGCCAACAAGAAGGGGTTCTCGCGGCACAAACCCGCGCTACCGCTATACGACGGCCGCGACGTGCTGCAAACGATTACCCTGTTTCGCGAATGCGAGCGAAACGACTGGGTCAATGTCTCGGGAAGCATTTGGGCGCGATTCCACGACGCCGGGCACCTGCTGGGGTCGAACATGATCGAGGTCGAGATTCGCAACCGCGACGAGCCGACGCGTATTCTCTTCTCGGGCGATGTCGGTCGCTACGACAGCCCGCTCTACCACGATCCCTCGCCGCCGCCCGAGTGCGACTATTTGATCTGCGAAAGCACCTACGGCAATCGCGATCACCCCGAAAGCGATCTCATGGCCGCCTTGGCCGAGGTGGTCGACCGCTCGATCGAGCGGGGCGGCGTAATGCTGATGGCTTCGTTCGCCGTCGGGCGTGCCCAGCAGTTGGTCTATCTGCTTCAACTACTAAAAGCCGACGGCCGAATCCCGGATCTACCGATTTACATCGATAGCCCCATGGCAAGCACCGCCACCGATATCTATCGCGAACACTCCGAGGACCACGACCTTGCCGAAGGCGATTTGAATGGCGATCGCCCGGTGCTTGGTGGCCCCTCGGTTCACCTCTGCCGTAGTGCTGACGAGTCCAAGGCGCTCAACCATCTTACGGGCGGGGCCATCATCATCGCTTCTAGCGGCATGATGACGGGCGGGCGGATCATCCATCACCTCAAGCGGCGGCTAGGCGATCCGCGGACGACGATCGTCATGGGCGGCTACCAGGCGAGCGGCACCCGCGGCCGCCGACTCGAAGAGGGCGCCGAAACGCTCCGCATGCACGGCCAAGACATCCCCGTGAAGGCGGCCATCGAAAAAGTACCCGGCCTCTCCGGCCACGCGGACCGCAGTGGCCTGCTGCGTTGGCTCGCCGACCTGCCGGCCCCCAAGCAAACCTTCATGACGCACGGCGAACCCGACAGCGCCGCTGCCCTGGCCGAGACATTACGCGACGAGAAAGGCTGGCAAGTGGCGATTCCCGAACTAGATGAGAGCTTTGAGTTAGATTAGTTCGGAAGTTCACAGGCTCGATCTTGTAGGATCACGCTTGCAACACACGCTGTACCGAAACCCGATTCCTGATTCCCGACCCTGCACGATGCTCAATAAACCTTCTAAACATATCGGGCCCGAAGCACAGAAGCCGCCGGAGCCAATGGATGTAGCGCCCGACTTTACGCTCGACGCTCACAAACAAAAGTTGCCGCCCGAGGTCGAAGCCAATCGGCAGGCGATCATCAACTCGCCGACCTACACCTTGGCGGAACTCGACACGGCGTGGCTCAAAGAGAGCGAGATGCGGCCGGTGCGGATGCAGCTCGAACTGCAGAAGACCGAAGTGCTGCTGCAACGCGAAGGGATCGAAAGCACCGTTGTGGTGTTTGGCGGCACGCAGATCGTCCCACGCGAAGAAGCCGAGTCGCGACTCGCGGAGGCGAAGGCCGAGCTGGCCGCCAATCCTGGCGACCGCAAGTGCCAGCGAAATGTCGAGCGGGCCGAAGCACGCCTCGGCAACTCGCACTTTTACGACGAGTGCATGGAGTTCTCCAAGATCGTCTCCAGCACTTGTCAGGCGGACGGCAAGTGCGACTACGTGATCACCACCGGGGGCGGCCCCGGCGTGATGGAGGCTGGCAATCGCGGGGCGTTTGAAATCGGCGCCAAGTCAATCGGCCTGAATATCGAGCTACCGCACGAGCAAGAGCCCAACCCCTACATCACGCCAGACTTGTGCTTTCAGTTCCATTACTTCGCCATGCGAAAGTTCCACTTCATCTTGCGGGCGGCGGCGCTGGTGGTCTTTCCGGGCGGCTTCGGCACGCTGGACGAACTCTTTAATACGCTCTGCTTACGTCAAACTGGCCGTATGCAGGCGATTCCTATCATTCTATATGGGAAGAAATACTGGGACTCGGTAATCAACTTCCAGTCGCTGGCCGACGAGGGCGTCATTTCTGACGAGCACATGGATCTGATCTCGTACGCCGAGACGCCACAAGAAGCGTGGGACATCATCGCAGACTTCCATCACGTGAAATGATCACCGGAGTTTCTTGAAGCGAATGTCTGAATCCGCAAGCGAACTGGGCCAGGTCGTCTTGGTGACCGGTGGCGCCAAACGCGTTGGCAAGACGGTGTCGCTCAACCTGGCGGGGCGTGGCTATCGAGTGGCGATCCACGCCAACACGTCGCTTGACTCGGCCAAAGAGTTGGTAGAGCAAATCGAAAACAACGGTGGCGAGGCGATGGCCATCGGCGCCGACCTGACCGACGAATCGGCCGCGCGCAAAATGATCGACGACGTCGCAGAGCACTTCGGGCAGCTCGACGTGCTGGTTCACTGCGCGGCGATTTGGTCGCCCAAGCCATTGGAAGACGCCAAGGCCGAGGACGTTCGCAGGAACTTCGACATCAACTCGGTCGCTTCGTTCATCTGCACGCAGCACGCGGGGCTGATCATGTGTG
>JBCDCL010000253.1:0-5262 GCA_039182175.1 Planctomycetota bacterium | reverse complement strand
GTTGCTCCGCGAGGTTGGTAGCACGCCAAGCCACCGGCGGCGCCGCGACGCGTCGACCGAACAAAGCGTTCGATGCTCGACCAAACGGTCGGCGGCACGTCGACGTGGGCAAGCTCAGCACTACGTAGCGCCATGATGATCCAACCCATTTGACTCATGTCGCCCGCGTCGCCCGGCCGGTAACGCCACCCTCCGCCCGATCGGTCTTGCCGAGCGATGAGAAAATCGACTGCCGCTTGAACGGCTCGCCCGAGTTGCGGATCATCGGTCGTCGCATAGGCTTCCGCCAAAGCGAATGTCGCCATCGAGTGACAGTAAGTTTGGGCATACGTCGCCGCGTTGCCTGCAAGACCTCCATCGCGGGTTTGCGAGCGGAGCAGGAACGCGACACCGCCATGGACGCTGTCGGCGTAGGGTCCGTCGTCCAGTGTGTTGCCCGCGCCTAGCATCGCGAGCAGAGCTAAGCCGGTGATGCCAGTGTCCGCCCGGGCGCCGGCGCCCTGTCGATCGTGACCAAGGGCGTGCGTCTCTCGGCCGGCCGACCAGCGGTCGGCGTCCCAGCGACCATCGCGTGACTGGGCGGACGCAAGCCACGCCAAGGCTGCTGCGACGGCGTCTTCGGTCGCGCGGCTGCCGCCTTCATGCTCGACGATTTTCAATCGTTCGGCATGCTCGCGTGGTGCGTAAGGCGAGGGTGGCTGTTCGACGGTCACGGACTCGATCGGCGTGACTGGCGGCAAAGGCGTTAGCGGCTCGACCGGTGGCAACGTGGAAGAAACCTGCTGCCGCGGTGCGGGTTCTGCCAGGGCTTCCTTCGGTTGGCTTGCAAGCTGCGGGCTCGGTTGCGGCGCTTTGTTGGCCAGCTCGGGCGATGAATCTAAGGGCGTCGGCTCCGCTGGCGTCTCTGCCGGAGTAGGCGGCGGCATCAACGGCGGCGCCTCGATCGGTTCGACGACGGGCTCCGCTTGCGGCGAGTCGATAACGGGCGGCTCGGTCGGCGCCGGCTCGGGCGGTGGTTCGACGAGTGGCGTTGGCTCTGCCGGCTGGATCGTCGCCTCTTGGGGCGCCGGTTTTTCGACAGGCGTTTCTAGCGAAGGCGCCGGCGTTCGCATCACGATACGCACCTTGATTGGCGAGGCCGCAGGCTCACCTTCGGGCGCGGACATAAAACGGACCGTCGTCGCCAAGCAGATCAATCCCAGGTGGGCAATGATTGATAGCAGCACGTAGCGCGGCGTTGGCCGCTCGCGCCCCCAAGCGGTCCGCATCAAGAGCACCAGCGCGACGGTCAACGCCGCCAGCAATGCCCACAACACGAGATAGAGCGGTGGCAACGCGAAGATGCGGTCGGCGATGTTGGCAAGTTGGTAAACCACAACGCGGCAGTGTCCCCATTAGCGCGGCGTACGCGGCACCTTGCAGCTAGCGACGTAGCGTGCCGCCACTCGCAGCGATTTCGACCGTGATCCCTAGCTCCGAGACGCGTCCTTCGCGGCAGGCGGCAAGCGTCGCCGCGACGTGCTGAAAGTCACAGCGTGCGTCGCCATGAATCACTACCTGCACATCATCGCTTTGCTGGGTCGCTTCCCGCAGCTCTTCGGTGAGCGACGCGAGTGATACTACTTGGCCGTCGAGTTCGACATGCCCATCCTCGAAGACGGCGACGATGCGTGGCTTCGGCGGTGGCGTGGCGTCACCTGCTTCGGCAGTAGTCGGTAGCTGCAACTCAATGTTCCGCTGCGACTCGGTGAACTTAGTCGCCACCATGAAGAAGATCACCAGCAGGAACACCACGTCGATCATCGGCGTGAGGTTGATGCCGGTGGTTTCGTCAGCCGTTGTTTTTAGTGGCATGTTGCTGACCTACACGCGGGGCGGTGACTTACTGTCGCCATCGCGACCGAGCTAGGCCGCTTTCTTGCGGCCGGATGCTTTGCGTTCGCTGAGGGCTTCTGCCGAGATCAGATGCACCAGTTCCTGACCGCACCGGTCGATCTCCATCACCAGCATGTCGACGCGACCGACGAAGTACATGTAGAGAATCAAAGCGGGGATCGCGACGGCGAGGCCGGAAGCGGTGGAAAGCAGCGCTTCGCCAATGCCGCCCGCCAGTAGCTCGGGGCGCCCCATGGCCGAGTCGCCCGCGATGGCGTCGAAGGCTGCCATCATGCCGACCACCGTGCCCAGGAGGCCAAGCAGCGGACAGACTTGCGCAACACCGTTGATGACACGCAAGTTTCGCCGCAGGGCGTTTGCGGCACGTTCGCCTTCGTCGAGGATGGCTTGCTCGACTTCGACGGACGACTTTCCCCACCGCTGTATGCCAGCGCGAAACACGCGTGCAATGTGGCTATTGTTTTCCTCGCAGAGAATCAGTGCACCATCACGAGTTTCGCCTTCGCGAATTTGCGATAGCAAGCATTTGATAAACGGTCCCGGCGCCACCGCTGAACGCCGCAACGCAACAAAGCGTTCTAGCGAGACGACCATCATCACCAGTGATGCGAGCAAGATGGGCGCCAGGAGCGGGCCACCTTTGACCAGCATGTCAAATAAGCTTCGCTCGCCAGCTTCGGCCACGCCGACATCTTGTGCAGACGCCATGGCTGCCATGGACAGCACGATCGAAAGCGTAAGGATCGGAAGTGTTCGCATCATGACGTGCAGAAACCAGGCTCTCGTCGAGAAACCTGGTTTCGTGCCCTGTGTGTTGCGGTGGCGATCAAATGGTGGCGATCAGGAGATGACGTTGCCTCGCTGGCGACGCCGCGACTGTTCGCCAAGTAGGTCTAGTCGGACTAGTAGTTGGAGCACTCGCCCGGATCGCCGGCCACCATGTGCAGGTGGTTGTGGTCGATGTAAAGCACTTCCTGGGCGTCTTCGTCACGAATCGTGTGCGGCACGGGCCAGCCGATTCGCTTCACGTCTTCGTAGTAGACCGTGCACTTATAGTGAGCGTGGTGATGCTGGGCCGGGCCAATCAGTGGATAGACGCGGACCGGGTCGACGTAGTCGGCGATCTTGCACTTCACGATGCGGACATTGTTCCGCTGGCGTTCCCACAAGAGTGGAAGGCCACCTTGCACCGGCTGAGCGGCTTCGAGGGCACGCATCACTTCGTCGTCACTCGGCTCGTCCAGCGCGATGGGAGGACCGCCTGAAGTTACCGGGCCCAGGATCGGCACGCGTTCGTAGCGTTCTTTGGTCCAGTAGTCGTCCTCTTCCTTCTTTTGCAGGAAGGGGCTGACCGGCGTTGGAATCGCCGCGATGCCGAGGCTCGGCCCGCCGCTCGGCAGACCCCAAAAGCAGCCGGTCGAGCTAAGGGACATTGAAGCTAAGAGCAGTGCACCCAACACCAACTGGGAGCGAGACATCGTTTGCGATTGGTTCTGGGGGTTCGTACGCGCCATCGCGAAAGACCTTGCTAGCGGTAGGGGATTCCATGGCGAGACGTCAGCCGGTGGGCCAACGTGGTTCGCTGTCATTAGGTATCGAGTGACTCTGGGCAAAACTTGCGGATAAATCTGATTGTGCGGAAAAATCTGGCGTCGGACGCCACGTCACGCCAGCGGCGACAGCACTGGGCCGTCGTTTGTCGCAGGCCGGAATGAAAAAACCCTCGGCAAGCAACGGCTCGCCGAGGGTTTGATTTGCATTCAATTTCAGCCGTCGCCTAGTGACGTTGGTGATGGCTGAAGTCGAGGAACCACCAACCGTCGTCCCATTCGAGGGCCACCTTCCGCCAGCCGAGTGGGACTTGCGGATAGGGGTAGAACGGACCGATGTAGGGCCAAGCGGTAGGCGAGTACTGCTTCGGGTAGGTAACGGCCGAGTAGTTCGGGTGAGCTGCGTAACTTGGCCAAGCATAGCCAGGCATGTTGGGGCTATCGTAGCTGACGCCTTGGGCGCCACCGCGGCCGCCTGCTGGCACGTAGCCTTGCGGCGCGGCTTGCTGCACGGCGCCGTATTGGGCAGGTTGCACCCCACGCTGGCCAGCTTGCGGCATGGGGCCGGGCGTGGTGCGAGCGAATGGCTGAGGCATTCCACGACGAGCCGTTTGACGAGCCGGCTGATTGCGAAGTGCTAGCCGCGATGGCGCCGGCTTGGCTCGCTTGGTCGTCTTCAGCGGCTTGGGCTCGTAGGCGACCGTCTTGCCGGCTTGCTCTTCTTCTTGCTCGGCAGGTGATTCGTCGAGCAGCTGCAACAAGACGCCGGTAGAGGTTTCCTCTGCGTCCGTTTTCGCCGGGGTCGCAGCCTTTTGCGGCTGACCCGAACCGACTTCTAGCTTGCTAATGACGTGCTCCACGCCATCCATCTGGTTGGCGAGTTCGATGGCCATTTGCTCCTGCGACGGATCGGTTACCGATCCCAGCAGCCAAGCGACGCCATCTTGGTATTTGACGCCAACGCGGTAATTGGTGAGCTTGCCGCTCTCACGAATCCCGGTGGCGATCTTCTGAGCCATCGCCTGCTGATCGGGCGATTGGGCCTGCACGCTAGCAGGCCACAGCAGGGCGGCCGCTCCGAGTACGAGTATCCACTTGCGAGTAACCATCTCCCCCTCCGGATGTGCAAAAACTTGTAGGGCTCTCTTCGTTGCCCTACGAAGTGGCAAATAAGCCTGTAGAGCGGCACGCTGCCTCGCTGGCGACTGAGGAATTCCCAGGCGCGAAGGCGACGCTGGCGACCGATCAGGTTGCCGCCGGTGACGATGCACCATGCAGAACCTGACCGCTCAGCAATGTCTTTCGGCAGCCGGTGGTAGCGAAGGGGAGTTTTTTTCCGGTTTTGTCGATCGTCCGGAAATACTGGCGCCAGCATCGACCGTGGCGAAGCACGCGCGACGGCATCGCACGCAGAGGCAACTCAGCAGCGAGAGCTAAGTACGAACGCTCAGGCGCTATGCCACGCGAAAAGAGCAAAAGAAAAGATTTGCGACGTAAGACGCGCTAGTCGTCGAGCGTCACGAACTGCATGAGCACGGGATCATGCGAATCGTTGCTACGTTCGACCACGGCCGCGACGACCATCGCGCCAAGCGTGGTGCCTGATAGCACCCACAGCCGGAGCAAATCGCCACCGTGCAAGAACGCCATGCAAGCAACGGCGCCTATGGATAAGAACGCAACCACCGTAAGCAGTTGCAGGGCGGCGTCGGTCCGGCCGCCAAGCGTTAGCCGGCTGAGGCAAGCGGCGAGCAATCCGCCGAGATGCAACGCGATCCAGCCGACCAGCGGCATCGTTTCAGGCAATTCCATGCCT
>JBCDCL010000252.1:0-5264 GCA_039182175.1 Planctomycetota bacterium | reverse complement strand
GTATTTGAGACAGGGTCGGTCCCAGCCGCGTCGGGACGTGATTAAACGGCCGGCGCCAGCAAATTACAAGCGGAAAAATCACGCCGTACCCTAGAAAAAAAGGGTAAATGGCGATCTTGTCTGCTCGGTGGGACCGTCGAGGACCTCGGCGGCAAGCGTCGCAAAGGCCCCAGCCTCAGTCGCAACACTAGCCCGAATCCGCATGGCTGGCTGCGGGAATTTGCCACTCTTACGTGTGGTCGAGCACTTCAATCGGCGTCTTGGTTGGGTTGTGTAAGCTGTTTCTGAAAAACAGGTTGCGTCGATTGCAATAGAAGGTTCAGCTAGGGATAGTCCCTCTGCGCAGGGGAGGCCGCGGAACTGACCTGTGCAACCTCTCGGTCAAGCAATCCGGGAACTCGCCGGGTGACGTGACCGCATGAGTCGTGTTGTTGCGGGCTACGGTCGGGCATAGACTCAAAAAATGTCTGGAAAAGTCGGGCGAGCGGCAATTTATTCTTTGCTGGAGATGGATTTGAACCGTCCCAAGGACAAGTTCTCGGTGAGGCGGCAGAGTGTGCGTGCTGCTGAGCGTGCCTTCGCCCTCCCAGCCTGCATCGCCCGTAACCGGTGGCAGTTTCGCTCAGCTGGATGGACATGGAAACTGTTTGTTGCAGCAGTCGCCACGCTTTCGCTCGTAGCACACTGTCGATCCGTACAAGCTGCAGAAGTGATCGATCGATCGGCGGCGATCGACCAGCACGAGTTGTACTTCGGCGCCCATCTGCCCCGCGATCGATCAGCATCGCGAGCTGTCGACGTCGCCGCACAGCTCATCAAGCAGGAGCGGTACAGCGAGGCGATTCCGCTGTTGCTAAGTACATTGGCGAAGCCAGAAGATGCCTTCATGCGAGCAGAGCAAGGCGCGGCGATGAGCCTTCGGCGACAGGCATCGCAACTCTTAGCGACTCTGCCAGCAGCAGGAATGCGTGCCTACGAGCTCGAAAGCGACGCCGCCGGCGAGCGCGAATTAATAGACGCGATCGCCTCCGGCCAGCCCAAGGCCGTAGCCGAGGTAGTCCGCCGTCGACCGCATTCGTCGCCAGCATCGCATGCTGTCTGGTTGCTCGGAGTTGCCTATCAAGACTCGGGCGAAAACGAACTCGCGCGAGCCGCCTACCAAAGACTCGCGGGCTCAAGCCACGGCAGTCTTTACGAGCCCCAGCTTTCCCTGCGACGAGCTCTAGCGTGCATTCAGCTCGATGAGCAAGAGCAAGCGATCCGAATAATGGAGTCGCTTGCAAAATCGTTGCACGTCACTGCGCAGATCGAAGGGTTCCCGTCGCTGACCGATCCGTCGGCGATGATTCGTGCGTTGCAGGAGTTGCTGCCGGAAGCCAGTGGTTCCGCCGGCTTCGAGAGTCGGCATGCGAGTGATTGGCTACGCGTCGGCGGCAATCGGCGAGGTAACGCCTTGCCAGCAGGGGGCGAACCCCACCTCTGGTCACGCTGGAGTGCGTTTAGCGTGATCGATCCGCAGGACGAAGATCGGCTGATTTCGACGATGGATTGGCTCAGCGCAAGTCGGCAATCGCTGGCGCCTGCCGCACAGCCCATTGCCGTCGACGACTTGGTCATCATGCGAACGCCGGACAACTTGGTCGCGATTGACTGGTCGACGGGGCGAAGGGTTTGGGAGACAGATTCGGATGACGATTTAGCCGGCACAAGCAGCCAACAAATTTGGAGGCGCCTGGCCAACAACGACGGCGAGTCAACGCTGACGAACCCAGAGACGCTTCAGATGTGGTTCGACGCGGTCACGGCTTCACTCTCCAGTGATGGCGAACGAGTCTACGCCATTGACCGACAATCAAATGCCGCCAGTCGCCACGCCACTTGGTCTGCCCTTGGTCAAGTTCGCAGGCAACGCGGTCGAGCTGCCCTCGAACCCATGAGCAATCGCTTGCTGGCGTACGACCTGGCGAGCGAGGGCAAGCTTGCGTGGTCGACGGGCGTGACTTCCGGAAGTGAATTGCAAGACGCCTACTTCTTGTGCTCCCCGCAGCCGGTCGGCGATCATCTGCTTGTGATCGCTGAAGCTAAGCAAACGATCTACTTGCTCGACTTAGATCCTCGTTCCGGCCAAAAGCTGTGGAAGCAGCCGATCGTCAGTGTTGAACGCGGCGTTGACCAGAACCCTATGCGGCGGCTCATCGGCACCGCAACAGCCGTATCGGGCAGCACGGCGATTTGCTCTACCGGTGTGGGAGTCGTCGCCGCGGTTGACCTGCTGGATCACAGCATCCTTTGGGTAGACCGCTTCCCTGCCACTAGTGGAAGGCAACCAGCTGAAACGCTTCCCTGGCGTCGCCGCGTGCGCGAGAACTGGCCGCAAGATTCGACGAAGACCTGGCGAGAAAACCGCGTTGCCATTTACGGCAATCGGGTGGTTGTCGCCTCGCCAGAGTCGCAGCTCTTGCACTGTCTTGATCTGGAGACCGGTGAACCCGTCTGGCGGGTTCCTCGTGGCGAGTCGTCCTACCTGACTTTTGTGACTGAAACCGCGGCAATCGCGGTCGGCGCAAATAGCGTGGTAGCCCACGATTTGACTACGGGCGAACCGACGTGGCGTACGCCCCTGCCCGATGAGGTGACGATCAGTGGCCGTCCAGCCGTGTCGATCGACGGTCTGCTTGTGCCACTGTCAGATGGTTCCCTAAGTGTTCTGGATACGGACACAGGAGCAACCAAGAATCGCCGACCGACTTCGTCCGATTCGGGCTTAGGAAACTTGATCGTTCATCGCGGGGCAATCGTTTCGCAGACACCGCTCAGCCTCGACCGTTTCGACGAACGTCGCGGCATGCTCGATGCGGCTCTCGCCAATCTGAGTGAAGACCCCGACGATCCACAAGCCAACTGCCGCCTTGGCGAGATTAAACAGAGCGACGGCATGCTCGACGAAGCGATCGCCCACTTCGAACGTGCCTATCGGGCGAAACCGTATTCTGCATTGGTGCGTAGTCGTCTGCGTCAGGCACTGGAGCAGAGGATCTCGATCCACGGCCCGACTGCCACCGACCTTGCAACGCTAGGACCACTGATTGAGAGTCCGCAACAACAGGTTGCCTGGAAAGTACGCCGCATTGAACACGCGGTTCAGCAAGGGAAAGCCATGGAGGCGATTCGCTTGGCGGAGTCATTGCTCTCAGTCGCCGAGACGCTACCAGACACAGCGTTCGTAGGGCAAATGAGCACTACTTCGGGGCAGTACGCCACGCCACTACATCGCGTGTCAGGTTTACTCGCAACGGCATGGCAGCAGAGCAATGCCGAGCAGAGAGACGATATCGCCCGTTTCCTGGAGGAGCTACGAAACCAGCCGGCCACGCTGCAGCATCGCGAATCGCGGCTTCACATGTTTGCGGCCCTGCCGGGAATCGATGCGGCTAGAGAGCGGCTGATCGATGCGATGCTGGAAGAGGAGAATAACATTGGCCACAGGTTGTACCTAGCTTCGCAAGCTCTTTCGGCGCAACGCAATCAAGGCTCGATCAGAAGTGCCGTCACGAGTGCAACCACGGGGTTGGAATCTCGATGGGCCACGCAGCAAGTTGCCGCAGAAGTAAAGCCCCGCAAGCAACCTGACGCTCGCGAGCGTACGAGCGGACGGCGACCCAGCAATAATGGCTGGCGTCGTCTCAGTTTGGTGCATGCTTCGCCAAAATCCGTCGATCAGTCTGGGCCTGCGTGGGAAGAAGACCTTCTCACTAGTCTTGACGTTAGTTTGGACACTGGCGAGCTCGTCGGACTCGACCGCTATGGGGAAATCCTGTTCAAGACATCGCTTGCTCGGAGCGCACCCGCACTAGTTCAGCAGCTCAAATCATCAGAAGCCGTCGAAGCTTGGCGGTTTGGCCCCTGCCTTTACCTCGCAGCAGGCGAGCACGTAATCGCGATCGAACTAATCGGAGACAACGCGGCTGCCGAACGCCAACTTTGGTCGACAGAAGGCTTAATCGCTACATATCAAAGGAAGCGACGCGGCGCAAACCGCTGGGGTGGTCTGCGCGCCAGCGAATCCGTTCCGCCGCTCGATCCCTCGGCACAGGCAAAGATAGTCATGGTCGGCGAGGCTGGCGTGGTCATCAGCAAAGGGGACGCATTGCTTTGTGTCGACGCCCTTCGAGGCGATTTGCGATGGCTACGTCACGACCGTACTTACGCGGAACAAGTTGCTGATGAGCGCTTCGTCTATACGGTCACAGACTCCGATGGTCCGGTTCGGCTATCGCTTTTAGACGGATCAGATGCAGGTGGTTGGCAACCACCACCTGGAAACTGGCTAGGCTATCGTCGAGGACTGCTCACGACGTCGCGTCGTAAGAATGGTGCATTAACGGTTGAAACAACGAGGCTTTCTACCGGCGAGCGGATGAATATTGAAAAGGCGTCAGGGGCTGTCCGAACGGCACGGATTGACGACTGGGGCATCGCGCTGCTCGCCAGTGACGGACGGCTCGCAGTCGTTGATCTTCGCGTCGGGATGACCGTCATCGAATCAGAGTTGCCGCTTAGCGGCGTGCCACGCTCGCTTCAGGTTGAAGAGCGGGCTGGGCGGCTTATTGTGGTGATTGGCTATGCGTCACCGCGAACCGGGTCTACCGTTCGCTATGCTTCGCTTGATGGGGCGGGTGTCGTTTCGGGAGATGTCTTTTGTCTCGATCGACAAACGGGTGAGTCGCTTTGGCCGAGACCGGTAGCGCTTAAGAATCGCGGCTGGCTATCGCGGCAGCCTTGTGATTCACCGCTCTTGACGTTTGCCACGCGACGCGAGGAGCGGACTTCGCGGCGTGCGACGGTAACGACGCAGTTGCTGGTTTTGGATGTCGCATCGGGGCGCACTATCTACCGCGATGACTCGGTCGACGAGAATTCGTTTGGAACCTACCGCATCAATTATCAAGAGAGGCCTATGCCCGAACTGCAGCTTACGCTGCCGCAATCGCAAGTGGTGCTACGGACCGTCCAGTCGCCTGCCCCGCCCGCCCCGCCTGCTTTTGACGCGATCGAATCGCCTCGCCTCACGGGCGATGCGGGCACCCTAGTGCAGCAGTTGCAGCGGGCCTTCCGTGGGGCACTCGAAACAAGGCCGTCTGCGGGCAACCGGGAACCGGACGACGATTGACGGCGTCTGAGATAACGCTTCCGAGGCAATCGAGTATCCCTCACCGCGCGATCTGCGTAAAATGCAGACAGTACGGGTAGGCGGGAAACGAAAT
>JBCDCL010000251.1:0-5265 GCA_039182175.1 Planctomycetota bacterium | reverse complement strand
GGACCGATCCGTCCTCCAACTCGACATGATTGAACAGCCTTTGGTCTTGTCGAAGTGCAAGCGTCTGAAGTTCAGTTCCGCTTCGATCTATACGGAGAACCTCATTACTCCCGTACAAAAGAATGGTCCCATCTGTCAGGTCAACATGTCCATTGAAGCCGCCCTGAGAACCAGCTTGGATGGTTTTGAACGCAAACTCTTCCGGTCGGGCGATGTGAAGACTTTGCCATCGACCTGCACCAAGCCTTGGCCTGCCTCTTCGTAATAGACGCCGACAAATCGGTTGGTCGCCCGTTCGACAATGTCAACCAGCTTGCCTTCGATCTTGCCCCGCGGGCCGGAGCGGCTGGAGAGCACCACGCGGACCACATCGCCAGATGCCGCGTCGCCGGCGTTTCGTTTGCTGAGGTAGATGTCGTTGTCTTTGCCGGCCGATGCTGGCGTCCCTTCGGGCCGCATGTAGGCATCGCCGCTCGCTACGCGGCGGATCGTGCCGGTTAGGCTGCGGTCGTCGCCGCCACCTCGCTTGCCAGTACCGCCGGCGTCCTTTCCCTTCGCTTTGGCGACGCCCGATGTGGGTATCGTTAGCCCTGCACGTGCTGGGTGATTGAGGTTGGTCGGCAGCACCAAGTGATTGGGGCCGTACTCTAGTTCGCCTGCCCGGACCATCTTCTTGACGACCTTCTTCAGCTCGCCAATCCCATCGGCATCCAAACCAAGCCGCTCGCCAATGATGCGTGGCTTGACCGGTTTGTACGTGGGGCTCGACGTATAGGTGAGCACGGCGGCTCGGAGGTCTTCGTTCATAGATGAAGTAGGCAGTGGGCAGTCGGCAGTGGGCAGGTGCAGCACGCAACCTACCTCTCTGGCGGGGGCGTTCGACAGGGGCAATGCCGGGGCCAATCAGAAAAGTGGCAAAAAAGAATCGAGGATTTTTCCCCGAAGGCGGCCAGAATGTTTTTTCGAGTCGCGCCGTAACGACTTACGACAACGCCCCCAGAACCCGCCACCGACAGCAAACGACTTACGACATGGCTCGCCCGCTGGTTAGAAAAGGCCAAGCGTAATTCTAACACGCCGATGGCCAAATCTGTGCAATGGCCGATCGCGCGCCGTTTTGGGCCAACCGAAGAAATTCTTGGCCACCGACTATTTGGCTGCGTGGCGATTTTTCCATCTGCAGCAAGCGATTGATCAGCCCAGCGACGCAGCGCCCGGCTATTATGGGCAGACCTACGGCAACGGCTCCAATCGGTGCTGGCGAACGCCGTCCTCTTCCTCTAAACGCCTACGCGAAAATCGACTGATGCGTCAACAACCCCACTCGCACCGCCGCCTACGTGTTGAACCGCTAGAAGACCGCCGCATGTTGGCGGTGATCACTGTCGATACGGATTTGGACGTGGTCGACCCGGCCGATGGTGTGACGTCCCTACGGGAGGCTGTCTTCGCCGCCAACGCCGTGGCGGGCGCCGACGAGATCGTCTTCGACTTCGGCGTCGACGGTCCGGTGACGATCTTGCTCGACCAAGGCCAACTCGAAATCACCGACTCGCTCACCATTACCGGCGATGGCGCCGACCTGCTAACAATCGATGCCGGCAACGGCGCCGATGGGCTATTCGCCACCAGTGATGGCCATCGGATCTTTGACATCGTCGACCTTGGTACGTCCCTAACTCTTCCGAGCGTGACTATCGAGGGAATGACGCTAACAGGCGGCGACATAAGTACTCTCGAAATCGATCCCATCTTTAATGGATTCGGCGGCGCAATTCGAAGCGAAGGCGATCTGAGCGTAATCGACAGCGTGATCACCAGGAATTCTGCAAGTGGACCAGGTGGAGGCATTGTGAATTATGGGACGCTGTCGATCGTCCGCACGACGCTCTCAGGAAACAACAGTGGCGCTATATTCAACGGAGGGATGCTCGAAGTTTCGGACAGCACGATTAGTCACAATAGTAGTACAGGCAGCGGCGCTGCGATCGAAAACTTCTTCACGCTCACCATTTCCAATAGCACGCTGTCTGGCAACGTGGCCGGCGCGGGTGGGGGAGCCATTTTTAGCGCCAATGCTCTAGCCACGATCTATAGCAGCACCATTACCGAGAACACCGCTGAGTTTGGCGGGGGAATCGTGGGCATAGGCGGCCAAGTGGACATCTTCAACAGCATCGTCGCTGGCAACACGGCAGTGGGCGGTGTAGGCGCCGGCAACAATGTTGTGCGGGATGTGTTCTTCGATGCCTTTAGTCTGGTCGACGTCGATCCGCTACTTGGCCCACTCGCCGACCATGGTGGTCCTACGCAAACGCACGCCTTGTTGCCCGGTAGCCCTGCGCTTGATGCAGGCGATCCCTCCATCACGTTCGATCCTGCGGTGTTCGATCAGCGGGGCGCTGGATTTGTCCGCGTTGCCAATGGCGACACGACCGCCGGCGCCCGCATCGACATTGGCGCCTACGAATCGCAAGGCGTGCCGATCGCGTTTCCCGTTGGCGACTTCAACCAGGATGGTATCGCCAATGTGGCCGACTACACCGTCTGGCGAGATACCCTCGGCCAAACGGTTCCCTTTGCAACGGGCGCCGATGCCGATCTGAATGGCCAAATAACGACGGCAGACTACCTCGTTTGGAAGGCATCGTTTGGCAACGTGACACCGATCTTCTTCTTCCCCGGCAGCGTCGAAGAAACACTAGCGTCGCCGTCGTCGCCGTCGTCGCCGTCGTCATCATCGCCAGCCGCACTACTGGCCGAAGTCATTCTTCCCGCAGAAGAAAAGGCATCCGAAAGCACAGCTGAGCTTTCCCAAGCAACCTCTGCCATCGCCCTAGAAGATGACCTGCTGCTACTCGCCATCGACCAAGCCGCCGACGACGAGAGTAGGGTGTCTGTCGAGGCAGTCTCTCGCCAAGCAAGCAATAGCGATAGCGATCCGCAACCCTCTTCCAACGACGACTCTGCGCTACCTGCCCTCGATACCGCGCTGGGCTCTCGTTAGGGTCGTAGGCTCTCGTTCACTCCAATTACTGCCCCGGTAGGGGCAGAGGCGTGTAGCCAGAGGCGCGAGCCCCTGGAAAAGAGAAATCGCTCTGCTCAACAAGCCCCAGCGGGGGCGACGGCGATTTGCGAGTTGACGTTGCCGCCGCCCCGCTGGGGCTGTTTGCTTCTAATCCGCTAGCCAGGGACTTGCGTCCTTGGCTACACGCCGCCGGCCCTCCGGGCCTGAAATCGAATGGCCTGAAATCGGTTAGGGGTTAACTGACGCACTCTCGCTAGCGGCCGTTTCTTGGACGGTGGACCACAACCAGGGTATGCTAGAGCCTTCGGACGGGCCTGATGCCGCGTCTATCGATTTAGTTCAGCGAAGGCGCCATGGCCTGGTTTTCTCATTCTCTTTGCAAGCGGGCACTTTCGACACAGGCACGCGGTTTTACGCTTGTCGAGTTGATGGTGGTCATCGCCATCACGGGCGCCCTGGTGGGGTTGTTGCTGCCAGCAGTGCAGACCTCGCGTGAGGCCGCGCGGCAGACGCAGTGCAAGAACAACCTGAAGCAGTTGGCTTTGGCCGCCCAGTTGTATCACGAGGCGAATGGCTTCTTGCCTCCTTCGCGGTACGCCGGCCACCCAGATAGTCCCGAGAGTTCTCAATGCGGACAAGCAACGCCTACCTGGCTGGTGCGTGTGCTCCCCTACCTAGAAGAAACGACCGCCGCCGAGCATTGGAATGTCAACCGAGTTTGGCGAGACCATAGCGAACAAGTTCGCACCCATGCGCCGTCGGTCTACTGGTGCCCCTCGCGTCGGGCTGGTGGCGAAACGGTCGGCGTCAGCCAACTGCGGACCGTCGGCACAGAGACCATCACCTCGACCCAAACCGAACTGAAGACATTGCCGTGTGGCTGCTCGTACCCAATCGCGGTGGTCGTCGAAGAGGAAGTCGCCTCGGTGTCGATTACCGATACCCTGGGCGCCCTGGGTGACTATGCCGGCAACCATGGCGACCTCTCGCCTGGGTCGGTCGGCGAGGCGAGCGACTTCTACTACGGCGGCAACGGATCGGGCGCGATTATCAGCGTCCGACCGACTTGCGATGGCGCCGCCGCCACGGGGCCGCGCGACCGCATTCGCATGACGTCGGTTACCGACGGTACGAGTAGCACCTTCTTGTTTGGAGAAAAGTACATCCCCGCCGACGGGCTGACCGAATCTCCCTACGACGTGCCCATCTACGATGGCGGTGACCTATCGGCCTCGGGCCGACTCGCAGGGCCGGGGATGCGGTTGGCGTCGACGCCGATCGATCCATTGGCGACCACGTTCTCCTTCGGCAGTTGGCACCCAGGCATCGTTCACTTTGCCATGGTCGACGGCAGCGTGAAGGGCTTGGCTACCGAGACCGATACGGAGGCGCTTGGATCGATGGCCAACCGCGAAGACGCCCAAGTGGTAATTCTTGATCGCTGAGCTGAATCGCTGAGCCCGTACGCTGAGCCAGATTGCTAATTCTGGGCGCCCATGTCGATGCATGCTTCTAAGCGGCGACTACTTCTACTGGCGATCTTCGCGTGCTCGCTGGCAGGGTGCGGGCCGGATTTGCACTCGGGCAAAGGAGTGGTCCAGTTCACCGATGGCGAGCCTTTGCACGGCGGGAGTGTCGAACTACGCTCGCGCGACTACGGAGCCCAGTACGCCAGCCGCATCGACACCCAGGGTGGTTTTCAACTCACCTCGCGCGATGGCACGCCCGGCGTGCCGCCCGGAGAGTACGACGCCGTGGTGGTGCTGATTGTGATGACCGATGTGCTGTCGGCCGAACAGCACACGCACGGCCGCAACGTGCCGATGCGGTATTTCGACTACAAAACCAGCGACTTGGCGGCGACGATTCCTACAGCCCAGTCGGGGCCCATCGAGTTGGTGCTCGAGCCAGAATAGATCGACCGAATCCGCTAGAAACTGCCGCCGTGGACCGGGCGTTTCGCGGCAAATCCCTCTGCTGTCGCCGCAGGCAGGCCTTATTCCTCGCCTAGCTGCCCCCTACGCCAGTGGCGACGGATGATTGCCCCGATTAGGTTGAATAGACTATTTTGGTGAATTCGCGCAAGAATTCTTCCACCATCATGAATTCGTGCGTATAGCGAAATGATCCGTCACCGGGGGCAGAAACCGGCGACCTTCCTGCAACACAACTGCATCCGCCTCGTTTGAAAAGGTAGTGCCGATTATGAGTGACCAACCGTCGGGCGTTTCTCGCCG
>JBCDCL010000250.1:0-5274 GCA_039182175.1 Planctomycetota bacterium | reverse complement strand
TGGGCGTTGCTTTCGACATGGTCGACTTCGAGTTCCAACTCGAGCACATTCTCCCAAGCAGACCGCATTTCGATCAAAAACAGGTCCGTAATTCGGCTGACGAGGCGCAACTCGATTTCTGTGAGCGGCCGCCGTGCCGCGGGGCTGGTCGCGCTGCCGCCGCCGAGCAATCGATCGATAATCGGAAAGAGCAACGACGGGTTGATGTCCAAGATCAACTGCCCCTCGAGCGGCTTGGCGTTGATCAGATTGAAGCAGGTGGGATTCTCCAGGCTAAACACAAACTCGCTATAGGTGAGCTGGTCGACGCTGGTGAGTTTCACCTCGACGATCGTCCGCAATAACGCCGACAAGGCGGCGCCAAAGTTTCTGCCGAAGCCCTCATGCATCGTTTGCAGGGCCCGCATCTGCTCTTTGCCAACCCGCTCGGGCCGCTTGAAGTCGTACGGTGTGACTTTCTCGCGAGGCTGTGCCGGCACCGCCGTAGCCACGGGCGCCGCGGCGGCCATCGGGGCAGGGCTCGCCGCCGCCGGCGCGGCCGGTCCCTTGGCGCCCTCCATCGCGTTGAGAAGGCTTTCAACTTCGGCTTGGCTTAGAACATCACCCATGACGCACTCCGTTGCGACCGTGTTGGGGCTCACCAAATTTGAATCAAGTCCGGCGTCTCGTTGAGCCGGCAGCTACTTCCGCACTTGGCCAGTTCCGTTGACCACGTATTTATAACTCGTCAGTTCTTCGATTCCACATGGTCCGCGGGCGTGGAACTTGTCGGTGCTGATGCCAATCTCGGCGCCCAGACCAAACTCACCCCCGTCATTGAATCGTGTGCTCGCATTGATCATCACCGCCGAACTATCAACGCCCGCGGCGAACCGATTTGCCGCATCAAGATCGGTGGTAACGATCGCCTCGGTATGGCCAGAGCTGAACCGGTTGATGTGCTCGATCGCCTCGTCGAGGGACCCTACCACCGCAACCGACATCACCGGGCCTAGGTATTCGGCCCCGTAGTCGGCATCGTCGGCAGGCTTTGCGTCGGGGCATAGCTCGCATGCCCGTGCATCGCCACGCAGTTCGATCCCGTTAGCGGTCAGCTCGCTGGCGACTCGCGGCAACAGTTCCGCCGCCGCGTCGGCGTGGATCACGAGCGATTCGGCAGCGTTGCAGACGCCTAGCCGATGGCATTTGCTATTCACCGTGATGGCGACCGCCTGGTCGGCGTCCGCCGCCGCGTCGAGGTAGACATGGCAGTTGCCGTCGAAGTGTTTGATGACCGGCATCTTGGCTTCGGCAGCCACGCGGCGGATTAGGCCTTCGCCGCCTCGCGGGATGGTAACGTCGATCAGGTCATCTTTCGCCAAGAAATGCCCGACTGCGTCGCGGTCAGTGGTCGCCACCAGCTGCACGGCATCGGCCGGTAAGCCGACTTCTTGGGCAGCTTCGGCGAGCAAGGCAACAATCGCTTGACTCGAATGGATGGCCTCTTTGCCGCCACGCAGAATCACCGCGTTGCCTGCCTTGACGCAAATCGCCGCCGCATCGGCAGTCACGTTGGGCCGCGACTCGTAAATGAAAAACACCACACCGAGCGGCACGCAGACTTTGTCGATGCGTAATCCGTTTGGCCGGACGGTCGAGCTCTTCACGGCGCCGATCGGGTCGGGCAGCTGGGCGACTTGCTCTAGCCCGGCAGCAATTCCCTCAACCCGGTCTGGTGTCAGTCGTAAGCGATCAACCTGTGCGTCGGTCAAACCATATCCGGGCGCCGCGGCTAGGTCCTCGGCGTTTGCTTGGTTGAGCCGCTCTTGATTGGCTCGGAGAAGCTCGGCCGAACGCTGCAGCCACGCAATCTTGGTCTCACCAGAGAGGGTCGCCAACAGCCGCGACGCGGCCTTCGCCCGCTGGGCGACTTCGGTGCAATAACTAGCAAGATCGAGTTGGGTCTCTTCAGCAACGGACATCGGCTTCGGTTCGGCTCTCGGGAAGGCGTTGTGGGACGGTGAAAATAGGCAAGCAGCCAGCCCCGCAAGTATCGCAGGCCGAGCGGCCCGCAGCAACGTGAATCGACGCCCACGAGGAGGCAAATCGCGGGTAATCAAGCGACGAAACCGCGGATTGCCCGCTTAAACCAGGCCGCCGCACGCCTCGAAGGCGATCAATGCCTCGCTAACGGGGCGGACATCGTGCACGCGAATCACCTGGACTCCCTGCCTTGCCAGGCTCAGCGCGGCGCCTGCCGTCGCTGCCGTGCGATCCGCCTGCTTGTCGCCGAGCAGCTTACCCAGAAAACCTTTCCGAGAGTGGCCAACCAAGAGCGGCTGGCCCAGCGAATGGTAGCGATCGCACGCTGCCATGAGCGTCAAATTGTGCTCGTGCGTTTTGCCAAAACCGATGCCGGGATCGAGGCAAATCCGCTCAGCACCGACGCCTGCCGCAAGCAGAGCGTCACGCCGATCGCCCAGGTAGCCGTGGATCTCTGCGACAACGTCGGCGTACTGTGGGTCATCCTGCATCGTTTGCGGCGTGCCTTGCATGTGCATGGCACAGACGCCGGCGCCTGTTTCGACCGCCACGCTCAACATCGCTGGATCCCCTTCGAGGCCTGTGACATCGTTGATAATCTCTGCACCTGCCGCGACGGCTTGGCGAGCTACTTCGGCTTTGCTGGTATCGACCGAGATCGGCGTGGTCGTTTGACGGACGAGCTGCTCGATGACAGGCAAGACGCGAGACAGCTCTTCGTCGATCCTTACGGGGTCGGAGTATGGGCGAGTGCTTTCGCCGCCGATGTCCAAGATGGCCGCCCCGTCAGCCGCGAGTTGTAAGGCATGCTTGACGGCGGCTTGAGGGTCGAGGAACTGTCCGCCGTCCGAAAAGCTATCGGGCGTCGCATTGACGATGCCCATCAGCAGCGGCCGGCCTGTAAGGTCAAGCGTGCGGGTTCGCAGCCTCCACGTAGTCGCTCGTGCTGGGTAGCGGCGAGAGAAGCAGTCGGCGGTGCTCGTCGGCAGTTCCATGCCAGCACCTTACCGCACCGATCACCAATCACCAATCACCAGCAGCGACGGCTACCACGGTTCTTCGAGCGAGCCAACAATCTGCTGGGCAAGTTGTTCGATGGCTTTTTGCTGCGAGCTGGCGATCGATTGGCCCGAGGCGGGGATCAGCTTCGAGTCTTGGCGAAAGGGAACGACTCCGCCTGGGATCGCGATCGTCTGCACCGGCATCAGCGGCGCACGTCGGCGGTTGACCCAAGCGACCTCGGCAAAGAGTTGGTTCTCGAGCACCCGAGGCTGATCGAACGGATCCTCGGCAAGCACACGCCGCGTGTCGTCTAGCAGTCGCACGGACAACACGCTATCGGCAGTGGGCGTACTGACCACCTTGAACGGCGTTTTCAGTTCAATTTCTTTGACCACGGACTCGGTCAATCGCTCACCCAAGTCACGGCGAAAGCTGTCCGACTCGATCATCGGCACATAGACCGTCTGCACATCCGGCGCGTACAGCGTGCCGGCGCCGACGCGATAGCTAGCGCAGCCAGGAAGCGTGCCCGCGGCCACGCACGCAGCAAGCAGAGCAAGTCGGCAATAGGCCCGATGTCGCATAGCTTGGCAACCTATCGAGTGGTGGTTGCCGAGGCGGGTACGACGCCGCCCGTGGGCGGGGCGCTGGCGGGATTCTCTGCGACACGGGTCCCGTTGGGATTGGCAATCTCTTGAATCCCCGCCACGCGAGTACGCTCCCGGTTTTGCGGGAACAGATCCACAAACCAAGCCATCTTGGTGGGCGGCTCGTCCGGTTCGCCTTGCAGGGCAGCCATCCGCTGCCCTGCTTCGTTGGCGATCGGCGAGCCGCGATGATCGGCGGCGATGTAACGCAGAATCTGTTTCTCGGCGCCATACTGCTCGGTGTTGTGATAGTAGTCCGCCAGCCGCATCTCCCGTTTTTCGATGGCCAACTGCACTTCGGCTTGTACCTGGCGGAGCCGGGCCTTTTCTTCGTCGGTCAGTCGGCCGGCGAATTGCGTGCGGATCTGCTTCATCAGCACTTTGGCTTCTTCCAGCGGCGTGCCATCGTAGTCAGGACCAAGGTACTTTCGCAGCTTCGCTTGTAGTCCAAGGATGTGCGCTTCGAATTGGTGCTCGCTCCGCGGATACTCCTGCCGCAGCAGGGAGTACTGATAGTCCGCGTCGTTGAAATTCTCTCGGCGGAAGTGGATGCCGGCGGTCGCCATGATGGCGTCATCGGCCCGTGGGCCGGTAGGATCGTTGAGCCGAATGCTCTCGTAGGTCTTAATGGCATGGCCAACCGTGTCCAGTGTCGGCCGGGTTTTGTCGAAGAAGTTTGGCTTGAGCGTCGCCTCGCGTTTATAGTCGAAGTAATGCTTCTCCCAATACTGAGCGATCGCCCACTGGCGTTCGATCAGAGTATCGAGGTCACGTGTGTTGGGCTGCTCGTTAACCACCTTGTCGTAGGCGTCGCGGGCGTCGACATACTTGTCTTGAAAAAAGTAGCACTCGCCAAGCAAAAACTGTGCACGGTAGGCAACCGCCGACTTGGGCCAGCGGTCAATCGCGAGCTTGAACTTGCTTTCTGCTTTGGAGTAGCTCCGCTGATTGTAGAGTTGTTCTCCCTCGGCCAGAGCATTGCGAGCGGTCTGCTGGTTGGGCCCCATGCCCACCGCCTGCTTCGCCCGTCGGTAGGAGACTTTCGGGTCGAGTCCCGGAATGAGGCCGCCAGACTCTTCCGAGCCGGCAAACGATTCGAAGACTTCGTCCACCGGAGCGTTGATCGAACGACCCTGCTCGTCGAAGTAGCCATCGACCCCGGGAACCGTGTAGCCCTTGCCCGGCTCGAACTGCGCTTTCTTCTTGTTCGCCTTCCACCACTCTGCCGTCCCCGGCTTGGAGCGGTTGCCGAACCACGAACCGCCAAACCATGAAGACGATTCCTGGGCATCAGCGATGGACGGCGTCAGCGTAGCAGCGGCCAACGTTAACGCGACCAGCACGCAGAACTGTGATAGGAAACGCAAGCTCATCGATTCACCGTCGCCAGAGTGGGAGGACCACGCGCATACCGAGCGCGAGCGGCGGACCGTAGAAGAAGATCGCAGCCGGCGTCAATGCCTGTCGGCGGCCAGTGCTAGCACCCTCTGCCCGCTCGACTGCGTGCCGGATCGACGACTTGCGTGATGAGAACCTACGCGCTTTCGCGTGGCGTGGCGGCCGCCATGCGTTCGATGCGGACACGCTCGACGCGGCGTTTGCT
>JBCDCL010000249.1:0-5323 GCA_039182175.1 Planctomycetota bacterium | reverse complement strand
GATGCCCGCCATCGCCGTTGCCGCCCACACGCCGCTTCACGACTGGCACGCCGCCAACGGTGGCCGGATGGTCGACTTCGCCGGCTGGTCGATGCCTATTCAGTACGGGTCGATCGTCGAAGAGCATCAGGCAACGCGGACGGCAGTCGGCCTGTTCGACATTTCGCACATGGGGCGGACGCTGATCAGCGGCCTTGATGCGGGCAAATTGCTTGAGTCGCTGCTGACTCGCCGCATCGGCGATTTGAAGCCTGGGCAGGTTCGTTACTCGCTAGTGTGCAACGAATCGGGCGGTGTGCTTGACGACGTGCTGGCGTATCGCGTCGAAGTTCCGGCAAACGATTTGCTTGGCTACGGCCTAGTGATCAACGCCAGCAATCGCGACAAGATCGACGCCCATCTACGCGGGCACGCCAGTGGCCACGATGTGGCGATCGAAGATGTTTCCGACAAGTATGCGATGATCGCTGTCCAAGGTCCCAAGGCAATCGAGCTGCTTGATCCGGTGACCGATTGCGAGTTGACTTCGTTCCGCTATTACACGGGCGAGATGAGCAGCTTCACGGCCCAAGGCATCGAGCCGGTAGAGTGCTACGTGAGTCGCACCGGTTACACGGGGGAAGATGGTTGCGAAATCATTTGCCCCGCCGACCGCGCGGTCGATGTTTGGCAAGCACTGATCGACATGGCGATGCCCATCGGTGGCGGCCCTGTCGGTTTGGCGGCCCGCGATACGCTGAGGCTCGAAGCCGGCATGCCGCTTTATGGGCACGAGCTGACCGAGGACATCAATCCGATTGCAGCCGGTTTGTCGTTCGCCGTAAATTTGAAAGACCGCGAGTTCGTTGGCCGCGAGGCGTTGGTTGCTGCTCGCAAGGATAGCCAGCAATCGATTCGCATCGGTTTGCAACTCGATGGCCGGCGCCCCGCCCGTGAAGGGGCTACCGTTTTGCAAGGCGATCAACCGGTTGGTACCGTGACCAGTGGGACGTTTTCGCCCACGTTCGATCGCCCCCTCGCCATGGCTTACGTCAAACCGTCTGCCGCGGGGATTGGCGAGCACTTGGCCGTCGACATTCGCGGCAAAGTCGTCGGCGCCACCGTGGCGCCCCTACCGTTTTATCAACGAGGAAAGTGAGATAGGCGCTGGGCGCGAGGCGTCAGGCGCTAGTTCTTGCAGATTACCTCCAACTAGCGCCCAGCGCCTGACACCTAGCGCCTAAGAAACATGTCTCCTGAAGAACTCAAGTACGCCAAGACTCACGAGTGGATCGCCGTCGAAGAAGCAGCCGGTGACAAGGTCGCCACGATTGGCATCTCGGCCTTCGCCGTCGAAGCACTTACCGACCTGGTCTTTATCGAGCTGCCCGAAGTGGGCCGCGAGCTGTCGGTCGATGAATCTTTTTGCGAAATCGAGTCGGTCAAAGCGGTAAGCGATATCTATGCTCCCGTAGCGGGCGAGATTGTTGCCGTGAACGACTCGCTGCCCGACAATTTAGAAACACTGGGCGACGACCCGTACGGCGCCGGCTGGATCGTCAAGATCAAGATCGCCGACGAATCGCCCCTAGCCGACCTAATGGACCACTCAGCGTACACCAAGATGTGCGCCGAAGAAGCACACTGACGCGATTGCGGAATTCGGATTGCGGATTTCGGATTGACGTTTAGACAAAGCGTCTCCGTAGTTCCTCGTTCCAAATATCGTCGCGTCATTCCGCAATCCCAAATCCGCAATCCGCAATTCACTTATGCCTTACCTCTACAACACTCCGCAAGACGTTCAGGACATGCTCGCGGCGATTGGCGCCGAGTCGATTGATGAGCTGCTGGACATGGTGCCGGATGAGCTGAAGCTCGATCGGCCGCTCGATTTGCCCGCGGCACAGGGCGAAATGGAACTGGAGCAAACGGTCGGCAAGCTGGCGGCGGAGAATCGCCACGCGGGCGACACCGTTTCCTTCCTCGGCGGCGGTAGCTACGACCACTTTATTCCTGCGGTGGTCGACGCGATTGGTTCTCGCGGCGAGTTCTACACCAGCTATACGCCTTACCAGGCCGAAGTCGCCCAAGGCAATCTGCAGGCGATGTTCGAGTACCAAACGATGGTCACGCGGATGACCGGTTTGGAAGTCTCCAACAGCAGCCTGTACGACGGCGGAAGTGCGGCGGCCGAGGCGGTTTTGATGGCGATCGCCACAACGCGTCGCAAAGGGCGCGTCGTCGTGCCAGAGAGCTTGCACCCAGAGTACCGGCAGACGATCGCCACATACGTCGAATGCCTGGGCGTGGAAGTGGTTACTGTGCCGACGCCTACTGGCGTGGTCGACCCCGATGAGTTGCGATCCGTGCTCGACGATCAAGCGGCGTGCGTTCTACTGCAGCATCCAAACTTCTTCGGCGCCCTCGAGGATACCGACACGGTCACTGCAGCGACGCACGAAGCAGGGGCGCTGTTGGTGGCGGTCTTCGATCCGATTAGCCTTGGTTTGCTCAAGCGGCCGGGCGATTGGAACGGCGGCGCCGAGAACAATAGTGGCGCCGACATTGCCGTGGCCGAAGGGCAGTGCCTTGGTTCGCCGATGGCCTATGGCGGCCCCTACCTAGGCATCATGGCATGCCGGGAAAAGCTGGTCCGCCGCATGCCGGGCCGTATCGTAGGCCAAACCACCGATCGCCGCGGCACGCCTTGTTACACGCTAACGCTGCAAACCCGCGAGCAACACATTCGCCGCGAGAAGGCGACGAGCAACGTCTGTAGCAACCAAGGTCTGTTTGCACTACGAGCTTCGGTCTACTTGTCGCTGCTCGGTCCAGAAGGATTGAAAGAGACCGCCACCCTTTGCCTGCAAAAAAGCCGTTACTTGGCAGAGCGGCTGGCCGATATGGATCGGTTTGACCTGGCGTTCTCGGCGCCGACCTTCAAAGAGTTCGTCATCCGTGACCACCAGGGCAAAGTTGACGAGTTGGTGAAGCAAAGCCTTGCCGCTGGTTTCTTCGCCGGCGTACCACTCGGTCAGTTCTATCCTGAATTGGACGACTGCCTGTTGGTTTGCGTCACCGAGAAAAGGACCAAGGCGGAAATGGATGCGTTCGTTGATGCGATTGACCGGATGGCCGGATCGGCCGGAGCAACGGGATCGCTCAAGGCGACGGCAACCTAGCAACTCAATCCGGTGCATCCGCTCAATCCTGTCATTCAGTCATTGGCTATGAAAAATACACGCGATACCAAATCACTGTTCGAACTCTCCAAGCCCGGTCGGCGTGCGACGCGGTTGCCGGTGTGCGATGTACCGGAGCATGAGATAACGGACTTGTTGCCGCCGAGCGTCTTGGCGGAGCGGCCCCCTGCCCTGCCGGAGCTTTCGGAGCCGCAAGTGGTGCGGCACTTTGTGAATCTTTCGACGCAGAACATGAGCGTCGACACGCACTTCTATCCGCTTGGCTCGTGCACGATGAAGCACAACCCGAAGCGGAATGAGCGGACGGCGGCCATGCCGGAATTCGCCCACCTGCATCCCTACCAGCCGGAGGAGTCGTTACAGGGAATGCTGAGGGTGCTGTACGAGATGCAGGAGTTTCTGTCCGAGATATCCGGCTTGCCGGCGTGCAGTCTGCAACCGGCGGCAGGCGCCCATGGCGAACTTACTGCCTTGTGGGTCGCGGCCGCCTATTTCCGAGACCAAAACTCGATTGATCAGCATCGTAAAGTACTGGTGCCCGACAGTGCCCACGGCACCAACCCGGCGAGTGCCGCGATGGCGGGCTTCCAGGTGGTGACCGTCAAGACGCTGCAGAATGGCGCGGTCGACATGGAAGACTTCCGGTCGAAGCTCGACGACCAGATCGCGGTGTTCATGATCACCAATCCAAACACCGTGGGCATCTTCGAGCCGTCGATGCGAGAGATTGCCGACGAAGTGCATGCCCTGGGTGGTTTGATTTATCTCGACGGCGCCAACATGAACGCCATTCTGGGCGTCACGCGGGCGGGTGACTTCGGCGCCGACATGCAGCACTACAATCCGCATAAGACTTTCAGCGGCCCGCACGGCGGCGGCGGCCCTGGCGCTGGGCCAATCTGCGTGGCGGAGCACCTGCGGCCTTGCCTGCCGGCGCCTGTCGTTAGTAAGCGCGAAACGCCCGGCGGCGAAGAGTTCTATCTCGACTTTGGTGGCGAGAAGTCGCTCGGCCGGGTGCGTTCGTTCTTTGGCAACGTTGGCGTATTGCTCCGGGCGTGGAGCTATATCCGTACGCACGGTCCTGACGGCCTGCGGAAGGTGAGCGAGCACGCCGTGCTGAACGCCAACTATCTGCTCAGCCGAGTGAAGCACTTCCTACCCGTGCCGCAGGGCGATCGCTGCATGCACGAGTTTGTCGCCACCGTGGCGCCGCTCAAGAGCGAAAAGGGCGTCACCGCGATGGACCTTGCCAAACGGCTGCTCGACTACGGTTTCCACGCCCCGACGGTTTACTTCCCGATGACCGTCAAAGAGGCGTTCATGATCGAGCCGACGGAGACCGAGAGCAAAGAGACGCTCGACGCCTTTGCCGAGGTGCTCTTCCGTATCACCGAAGAAGATCCCGAGCTACTGCACGAGGCGCCTCACTCGACGGCGATCAGCCGCCCCGATGAAGTCGCCGCCGCCCGCAAGCCAGTCATGTGCTACTGCGGGCCGTGACTTTCTCTCGCGGAGCCGCAGAGCCGCAGAGATAGCTCAGGCTTTTCGGCAACTCCCGTTCAACATACGCCGTAGGCAGCATTACCAGCGGTAAAAGCGCTACACTTCGTGGCGGTAAGGTCGCGGTCCTCTGCGACTTTGCGTCTCTGCGAGAGAACATGCCCTCCGACCGAATGCGATTGATCATCGACCAGCCGCAGTCGGGCGTCTGGAATATGGCGGTCGACGAGGCGTTGCTCGACACGGCGATTAACCAAGGCATCGCTACGCTTCGCTTTTACCAATGGGCCGAGCCGACGCTTTCGCTTGGCTACTTCCAAAACTATGCCGAGCGCGAATCGCACACGGCGAGTCTCGATTGTCCCTGTGTGCGCCGGCACAGCGGCGGTGGGGCGATCATGCACGATCGCGAGTTGACGTACAGCCTCGCTTTGCCAGTCGAGCGTTTAGGTCCAGGCGGCGCCGAGGGGTTGTACCGACTGGCGCATGCGTCGCTCATCTCCGTCCTGCAGACGATGTTGCCAGCCGCAGCGGGTAGCCGTTTGCGGCTTTGTGAAACGGCAATAACCCGGCCGCCGGCCGACGAACCTTTTCTGTGCTTCCTACGAAGAACAGACGGCGATCTGCTAGTGCAGGAT
>JBCDCL010000248.1:0-5334 GCA_039182175.1 Planctomycetota bacterium | reverse complement strand
TTCACCGAGCCCGGTGCAATCGTCCCCGCCCAGCGGGCGATAAAGGGTGTCTTGATCCCGCCATCGTAGAGATCCCGCTTCCAGCCACGGTACTGCCCATTGCTATCGAAGAACTCAGGATCGTGGGGATCATCACTGAAAACACCCAGGTCAGGCCCGTGATTGCCCTTGCAGCAGTTCTGTGGCTCGATGTGCGTGCCGTTGTCACTGGCGAAGACGATGAGCGTATTGTCGGCGACGCTGTCTGACGTATCGCCATCGTTGTTGGGATCGTCCACTGCATGAACGATATCGCCGACCAGACGGTCAAGACGCGAGATCATCGATGCAAAGATCTTGCGTGACTCGGGCCACGACTGATTGACGGTGTACGGCTCTAGCTCGGGGACTTCCATATCGAAGTGGGCCAATTGGAAGTTCACCTGGGCAAAGAACGGCTGTCCCGACTGAGTATTGTTGCGGACGAAATTGGCGGCCTCGGCGCCGACCAGGTCGTCAGTGAAGCCGCCATTATTGGGTTCGTTGACCACCGTGCCGGGCGCTGTGCTCGACAGTCGCTGCATGGTAGGTGCAAAGTGGTCCCACGCTGCGACGCCGCCCAAGATGCCGTAGTAATCGTCGAAACCCTGCTGCGTTGGCAGCGCTGTGCCATTGCTACCCAAATGCCATTTCCCAAACCCACCTGTTTGGTAGCCTGCCGACTTGAGGACTTCAGCCACGGTAACGTTGTCTGCCTGCAGTCGAATGCTGTTGCCATTGACATGCCTGCCGTTGTGCAAGCCGGTCATCAGGATCGCACGCGAAGGCGAGCAGACCGGTGCTCCGGAGTACATCTGGTTGAAGCGCATGCCTTCCGACGCCATCTGGTCGAGATTCGGCGTTTGAATAACCTGCTGGCCGTACGGACCAAGGTCGCCGATGCCAACGTCGTCGGAGAGGATGAAGATGATATTGGGCTTCGCCAGAGCGTGTCCTGCGAAAGAAATCGCAGAGATGACGAGAGCAACTCTTAGTGCATTCATGACGTAGTCTCAGCTCGTGAGATCTTTGGTTTTGAAGAGCTACGCAGACACAAACCGCGTCAGACTTAGACTAGGCAATCTCGGTACTTGTTATTGACGAATGGTGACGGTGTCGGGCGCCGTTATGTTGACTTGTTGGTCGCCACCTTCTGTTTCAACTCTTACGTTGATCGCGCCTCGTGGTGACTGGACGGTCGCCTCGACCCACGCAAGACGCCCCGGATTGGCTTTCACATCAACCACGCTGTAAGCGGGCTCGGCGGGGTCAATGCCGGCTACGTACTGCGAGAGCAGCGTGAGCACGCCGCCCGCCCACGCATGGTTGTAGCTGCCACCACCGTAGCCAGCCGGACCGACGCCCCAGCCTTCCCACAGAGTCGTGATGGGGCTGTCTATCATCGGGCCGTAGCGGTCGAGCATCCGATCCATGGCAGCGTTGGGCTCATCGAGATGGAACAACGCCTCCAGCACATACTTCTCCATGTAAGGGCTGGCGTGCCGCTGGGTCGTGAGCACGCGTAGCAAAGTATCACGCTGATCATCGGTTGCGATGCCCGAGACGACTGCCAGTGCGTTGCCACGGTCGTCAGTCGGACCTTCGTGCTCTGGTGAGCGATAGCCGCGGTCGCTCCAGAATTTACGTCGAAACGCACTGGTCAACGATTGCATGGCCTCGTTGTCATGAGCCGCTTGCTTCTCGTCGCCAAGTAGCTCGGCCATGCGGTGGCGACCATCGAGCGCAAGGTAGTACCAGGCGTTGTAGAGCAGCGGAAGATCTTTGTTGTCGCCCCAGTCGCCCCAGGTCCAACCGCCCTCACGCGGAACTACCAAGCCATCGTCGCCAAGCTCCCATAAAGCCAGGTAGCGATTCACAGCCGGATAGACTGCCTCGATCGTTGCCGCATCGCCTGTGTGTCGGTAATACTTCCAAAAGCCAAACCGTCCGACCGATGCGAGCATCTGCATCGGAAGCTCCTGGTCCCAGTTACCGGCTGGGATGGGGGAAAACAACACGCCGTTGGGCTTCTGCCAGGCCGCTAACTCGCGAATAGCCTTGCGTGCAAGCCGGTCGCTACGGCGATCTAGTGCGTAGAACGCCTGCTGCAGTTCGAGGGTGATGTCGCCCCACCACTGCGCTCGTTCGCGCCCCGGACAATCGACAAAGCCATCTCTAAGCTCTAGGTACAGGGTGCGTTGCGCCTTTTTCCAAAGCGTTGTCAGCCGCGCGTCAGAACACCGAAACTCGCCCGCGAGGTCCGTGTCGTAGCCCGACTCTCGATACTTGAGGCTGCGAATGCGAACACCTTCCGGCATCCGGTAGATCACCTCATGCCCATTCATCCAACCCAGCGACTCGTAGTCTTGAACGCCGCCACGCGTGACGTACTCCGCACGAACATTGGTTTCGCCGCCGCCCTCGTAGTTGTCGGTGCGAATGTCGATCATTTCGCCCGCGCTAGTTTCAATCGACAAGTACGGCGTGATCTGGGCGTTGTACGGCAGACGCATAACGATCGGCTCGCCCGAGGAGACCTCCGGCCACTCACCCGGATTCTCATAGTCAACCAATCCGGTATCACGCCACTGCGGTACCGATCGCTCGACTAGCTTGCCCCATGGTTTGGCCGGCGGCGTGCCATACTCGATCGCCTGAGGCCAAGCGTCATCGTCGTAGTCCGATCTAGTCCACCCTGGCAAATCTTGCTGGGCATCAAACGCCACGTTCGACTCTGGCAGTCGCCAGTTCGGATTGGGTTCGCCCGTGGTGTAATAGGCAGGGTGGACGCGTGCCTTCCACGATCGATCGCTCACAATTCGCTCACTGCCTAGCGCTGCGTCGAAGACTAAGCCCGCCTTGCCAGAGTCGTTGTGCGACATGCCCGACTTGCCAAAGTGCCAGACGAGCACCGCTAGCGTGTTTTTGCCGGGTTTCACTTTGTCGCTTAAGTCAACGCGATCGAAGTATGTGGCCTCACGGGTGGGACCGCGTTTAAGCTGGCCCTCGAACACCGCCAGCTCGCCGTTCAACCAAAGCCAATATTTGGAATCGCAAGCAATCCGAACAACAAACGGCGCACTGGAGTCTTCGACAACAAAAGATTTTCGGAACGCTAGCCACTGATTCGGACCGCTGGCTCCCTGGCATCCGATCCATTGCCCTTCCCACTTCTCCGCAGTCGATGCGTACGTCGAACCGACGATCAGAAGCAGATTCAGCAGCAGCAAGCTATTGACGAAGTAGCGAAGCATAAGCTTACCGACAACGACGTACGTCGTAGCGTCTATCTTGTTTGGTTACAGTGAGGCGTAGTGGGCAGCTTGCGAGCCCCGCCACTACGACAAAAGATTAGTGGCACGCAAGCGGAGACTGGCAGCGCTAGCGACGCCGGCTCCGGAACCGCGGCGGCGAGGACTGCGTCGGCAAGACGGCTGCCGAGGGTGATCTGGTCGGCAGGTCCAAAATGAATCAGCCCATCGCCGAATTGCGTGAAGTCATCGGTAGGCAGGAACCAGGCGTTTGGATCGGCGGCCGCAAAGTCGGCAAGTGCTTGATTAACCTTCGCGATGTTTGCCGCGGTCGCAATGCCAGGGTTGCTGCCATTCTTCCAGTCGGCCGGCTCGATGAGAAAAGCGTTCATTTCTGCGAAACCAACGCCTGGCAGTGCAGCATCCAGATCCAAGCGTAAGCCTGTAATCATTGCAGACAGATTGGCGGCGTAGGCATCGGCGCGTGCCGTGTTGATGACATCGCTTTCACCTTGCAACCATGCGACGCCGAGCGGGTTTACGGTGTTCCCTGCAGCATTGATTTCGCCTACGGCATCAAGTACCGCCGTTCGGAAGGCGTAGTAGTCAATCGCGCCAGGTTGCCATCGAGCAATGTTGGCCCCACCGACCGCCACTTTCACTAGCGCTGGATTCAGGCCAGCGGCATCGAGATCGCGGCCCAGCGAAAACTCGGGGCCGAACCGCCTGTCACTCGAACTGCGGCGCCAAGGAGTCAGCGTTCCGAAAGTTTGATTCGAGTCATCTGCAAAGCTCCCGCCCGTGTTGGTCACCTCATAGTAATAGGCGATCCGCGTGTCCGCCGGGCTAACGCCCGGCGTTGTCGACGTGGCAACTGCCTGGCCGACCATGTTGGACTGCCCGGCTAGCAGCAGCAGATCGACGGTCTCGCCAGCATAAGTGGCGGCCGTGACCACCGACGACGCTAGTAGCACCAAAAAGCGATACAAGGTAGCTTCTCTCAGTAGATACAAGGCGATAGTCTACTGACGCGAACGAAAAGATGCCGGCTGGCTACCCCACCAGCCGGCATCGTTAATGACTTTCCGCGTCAGCCGCTGCGTGGTTAGCTACGCCGACGGCAGACGAAAGGCACGCCAGCTAGACCTAACAGCAATAGCGATGCGGGCTCGGGAATCGCCGAGATCCGCAGGTTGTCGTATTGATGCGGTCCCTGGAAAGCGACTGCCGACAAGTAGGCTTCGCCATCAGCGCCCCACTCAACAACTTCGGTAGGCAGCGTCACGCCATTCACTGTAGACGTCACCAAAGTAGTGCTGCCCGCGGCAAATGTGCCTACGACTTCAATCCGAACGTCGTAAAACGCATCGTTGAAGAACGGATCAGGTAGTGGGCTTTGACCGGAGTAGTCATCAAAGACTGGCTGGTCGAAAACAACCTCGTCAAAGTTGGGCGAATTTGGGTCGCCAGTTGCATTAAGATCATACACGTTGCCAGGTCCGCGCTTAAGGAAGCCAACACTTCCGCTGTTTCGAGGAAGAAGCGCGTAGCGAAGTGTCTGGTTCGCAGTGTTGGTGATAGCGCCGGCGCCACCATAGGGCGGGTTCAGCTTGCTGTCAGAAATGCCGATGCCGGCGGAATCACGTCCGACGCCCGTCACATCGCCATCGCTTGGATTGACTTGCCATTCGACCACGAAACCGCCCGCAGCCATGATCGTAGGATCTGCCGCGAGGTTGTAGTCGAGAACAATGCGGTTGTTCGTGAATGTACCGACCGAGCCGTCTACCGAGCCGGCGCCATCGAGTGTGTAGCTTGCTGCAACGGTGCCGCTTTCACCACCCACGACGCCATTATCCACAGCGCCCCACGTGCCAGTCTCAGTACGCGTAAAGGTGTCGGTGATGATCGTCGCCTCGGCACACGCCGTGGCGAGCCCGACGACAAGCGCCAGGCCAAGGGATCCAAGTTGTCGCTTCATTGGTTCAGCCTCCAAGAGAAGAAAAACATCCTGCCGGAGCAATCGCTTCCTTGTCGCCCCCGCAGCCAGATTGGAAAATAAGTC
>JBCDCL010000247.1:0-5345 GCA_039182175.1 Planctomycetota bacterium | reverse complement strand
GCTGGCCGCTCTCAGCCAGTCGCGACGAGATAGGGGCATAGGGTTTCGAGCGTTCATGTTCGATACCGGTGAATGAGGTTGATCGGTTTAGCGTCTCAAGCGAGTGTAGAGTCGCGTGTCTCTCAATGGTTGAGCGTAAACTCGGCCGTGTTGAGCAGTGCCCACAGAATATCGCCCAGTCGTTGCTGTCGGTCGCTCTCACCAGTGGCGCCGGCAAGGTGCTGGCCCATCTGCTCGGCTTCTTCAGGCGTTGGCAACCGCGATAACGTCGCCAGGAACAAGGTTTCGATTCGCTGGTCGTCGGAGAAGAACGGAGCACTCAACGATTTTAGCAAACCGCTGCTGCCTAGGTCGGTCGCCGAGTGGACAAGTCCGCCGTGCATCATCGTCAACGCTTGCGGAATGCCAGCGTGATAGTCGACGGGGCTACTGCCCGGGGCCTGGAAAAGCTCGATAAACTGATCGCGATTGGTGTTGCCAACTCGCACCAAGGCGCCATCGCCAGCGGGCCGGCCGGCAAACGCAGCGTGACGGGTCGACACGGCAATGCAGTCGTACAGTTGCTCAGCGGTGAATGACTTGAGATTCATCCGAGCAAACGCCAGCGACGCGGACGGATCGTCACTCTCGGCTTCGCTCGATAGTTGGTAAGCGTCAGTGAGCACCAGTTGCCGCAAGAGCCGGCGGAAATCAAAGTCGCTACGGGAGAAGTCGAGGGCCAGTAGCTCAAGGACTTCAGGCACGACCGCGGGGTTTTCTTCGCGTATGTCGTCGATCGGGTCGACCAGCCCTCGCCCAAACAGATGGGCCCACACTCGATTCACTGTGGCTTGGGCGAATCGCTCATTGTGTGGTTCGATAAGCCAATCGACGAACTGTTGCCGCCGGGGCGGTGCATCGGCCGAGTCGCGTACGGCTAGCTCCGACAATGGCAATCGTGGCGCCACTACCTCGTCGGTGTCGGGCAGCATCACCTCGCCACGGCGATTGTCATGCACTCGCAGGACAGAAGACGTCACCTCCATCTGCCCACGCGGCCGCGAGATTTGTGCGAATAGAGCAGCAAACCCCCAAAAGTCTTCCTGTGCCAGCCGGTCGTCGAATGGGTGATCGTGACACTGGGCACATTCAAGTTGCATGCCCAAGAAGACTCGCGACGTCTGCGCGGCAATCTCTTCCGGATTGAGTTTCAAGGCGGCATAGAAAAGCAGCGGTCCCGACTCGCTAATCCGCCCTTCGGCCAAGAGCAGGTCCGCCGCTAAGTCGTCGTAGGCAAGGTTCTCTTGGAACCTGTCTGCCAGCCATTGGTCGAGTTGCTCCGGTCCGCCGTACGGCGTGAGGTCGACGCTCGGAGGAATCAAGTTGCGTCGCCAGACCGCTGCAAAGTGGGTGGCATGGTCTCGGCTCGCAAGCAACTGGTCGACTAGCTGCTCGCGTCGGTCTCCACGCTCGTCCTCGAAGAAGATACGCGCCTCGCCTACCGTTGGTATCCGGCCCGTCAGATCGAGATACGCACGCCGGAGAAATTCAGCGTCGCTAGAAGGTTTTGTCGGCGTAAGTCCGACCGACTGCCAGTGCTCCTGCAGTAGCTGATCGATCCGCCCCGTCAGTTCCGCGGCGGCAAGCGGCTCGCCGAGGGGCGGTTCGATCACGGGTGGCTGAGACGGCTCAATCGTGGGTGGTGTGGAGGGCTCTGCGATGCCGGGCCCAGCCGCTGCGGTCGATTGCTCTAGACTCAGGTCGAATTCGCGGGCGCCTTCTCGCGAAAGGGTCACCACTGCCATTTCCTCGGGCACGCCCAACGCGGTGATGGTCGTCGGTCCTTGCTCTGGATAGGAGAACTGCAATGCTTCGGCAGCCTCGGCCGGTTCGACAGCGGTGGCCGAGACGGGACTTGCTGAGACCGGCAAATGCGTTTCCGGATCGAGCAGCAAAACCCAAGTCGCCTGTTCACCATCGATGAGCAGCGTTACCGTCAATTCAATCCGCTGCTTACCCTGGTCGTCGCGAACACGTCGCCAAGACTCGTCGACTACCGATGCCGTCGAAAGCCGCCCGTAGGGCGCGGCCAGCAATCGGGGTAACGCTTGGCGCCAATCGCGAGGCGAACCCTCAACATCACGCTCACGTGTAACTTGTGTGTCGCCATTGTTGAACGAGAATTTCTCTGCCTCGGCGCCGCCTACTAGGAGCACCACACCGCCTTCGGTTTGCGAAGCGTCTATTCCCTGCCGAGTCGCGAGCCAACGGGTAAATCGGACAGTACCATTGCGGGTCGCAGTGGCTTGCACCCAGGGCTGGCTGTTCATCGCTTCGATGACTGCCGCCCAGCTATAGTTCGGCCGAACGCCCCACAAGCCAACCGCTAGCAGCAGCGTCGCCGCAATCGCCAGGAGCACCGGCTTACGAAGCACAAGTGACGAATGAGAATGGGCCGGAGACGCTTCAGCTTCGGCTTTGCTCTTCAATGCCGGAGCGGAGTCTGTCGCGATTTGCGTTTCGCGGTCGAACAAAATGCCGTTGCGTTCGATACTTGGACGGAGCTTATCGAGACCAGCCGAAGCATGACCATTCACTGCTTGCCTTCCAGAGGCGAAGCCAAATTCTGCAGCGAGCGTGTCTTCGAGGGACTTGGCAAAGTCGGGGTCAATCGGCGGCGCCGACAAGACGCTACTAAGCAGTTGCTCGGTATGAACCTGCTCGGCAAGGCTTTCGTCGGTCGGCATGTTGGGGTCGCCGAAATCGTCTGGCAACCGATTACGTTGGTTCATGATTGCCCTCCCTGGGGCGACCGGGAAGCACGAGCAGATTCTGCCGCCGCCATTTCAGAACATGTTATTTCTGAGGACGACGGATTGTCTGCTTCGGGCATTGCCTTATCTGCATTGGGACAGCGTTGGTGACTCGCACGGTTTTGCATCCGTTGGTAATGATGCCGAAACCCTTTGCGAGCCCGATAAAGAATCGCCTCTGCCGACTTCTCTGTAACGCCTAGCCGCTGAGATATTTCTTGAACGCTGAGCGACTCGCCGTACTTCCACTCCAAAGCAAGCCGGTAGTCGTCTGAAAGTTGGTCGAGAGCCGCCTTTACCTCGGCCTGCGACTCTGCTTGTTCGATGCTGCATGAGGGCATCGAACGATCACGGTGTGGCTCTTGCCGTTGGTCGGCGATGGCCGACGCTTCTTGCAACACACGGCGGGTTCGCCCCGCGCGGCGATGATGATCGGCCGCTTTGTTTCGCACCACGGTTCGCAGCCACGCGGCAACTTGCGGAGCGTCGCCACCGACATCGGTAATGCGTCGCACCCACGCAGTCATCGCTTCGGACGTAATGTCTTCGGCAACGTGGGTGTCTTGCACCAGCGAATAGGCCGCCCGCCAGACCCACGGCAGCCAACGCTGATAGAGCGTCCGCCACGCATCGGCGTCTCCGTCGTGGGCGGCGGCTATCAGCTCGGCATCAGTCACGGCGATCGCTGGATAAGGTTGCGGCGAGCATCGGTCATGGTGGCGGTTAGAAAGCAACGGCTTCTATCGCAGCCCTGTCTCGGCTACTTGCAAATAGAATCGAATCAGCTTGGCGGATCACTCAGAAAAACTGCAGAATCCCCGTCTTCCCCGAGAAATACGCAGCCTAAGCCCAAAGTGATCGCCCCGATTGTGGGCTGGCATACCGCTACGGCTAAAAGCCGGCGTGAGTGGCGTCGAGCGCATTCTCGGCTTTGCTGAGCGCTTCGCGGACCATCTCCGCGAGGGTATCGACCTGAGGAGGATGCATCATTTGCGTGTGATCGCTCGGCACGGCATGCGTCTCTACGTCGCCCGCAAGCTCGCCCCAGCCGAGCAAAGGATCGTCCGCCAAGGGATTCGTTCCTGTCTGTTCCGCAGCGCGGAAGAGAGTGACGCAGCCGTCGAACTTGCCCGTGCGATGCTGGTGCACGGCCTGTACGTTTTTCTGGAAGACCGAATAGACGTGCTTGCTACTGGCAAGCTGTGCAGCGTCGACTAGACCCGCCTGGCTGGCACGTTCGGTAAAGTAGGCGACTTGTTCTTCGGGTGAGAGTTGTCGCAGTTCTTCTAAAGGCAGATGGTCGAAGTCGGGGAAGAGCGCCTGCAGCAGAGGGCCCAGGTCGTCTTCCGAAAGCGACTCCTCGGGCGGCGTGGCGCCGGCATCGAACAGTCCGACCAAGCCGACGGTCTCACCGGCCGCGCGAAGCTTCGCAGCCACCGCGTAGGCGATGTTCCCACCAAGCGACCAACCGCACACATGATACGGCCCGTTGGGGAATTGTTTCTTGAGCAGACCAGCGTAGTAGTCGGCCATGGCGTCCATCGTCTCGTGCGGCGCCCGACGTCCATCGACGCCTAACGCCTGCACGCCGATCACCGGACGCTCGCCAGCGAAGTGCGCCGCCAACGCCTTGTAGCAAAACACGGTGCCGCCGGCGGGGTGAATGCAGAAGAGAGGTGTGCCGTCGCCCGATGCCTGGAGCGGAATGAGTGACGAAGCCGCCTCGGCTGCGTCAGGATCGCTGAGCACCTTCGCCAAGTGACGCACGGTCGGTTCTTGAAAGAGTGCCGCCAGCGGGATCGGCACGCCGGAGCGTTCTTCGATCTCCGCCATGACGCGGACCGCCAGCATCGAATGCCCACCGAGTTCAAAAAAGTCATCCTCGGCGCCGACGGGCGATAGGCCAAGCATTTCTTCCCAAACGCGGGCCACCAGTCGCTCCTCTTTGTTCGCTGGCTCAACGTAGCCGGTTGTCCAGGCAGGTCGGCCGGTGGGAGGTGGTGGTAGTGCGTCGCGATCAACTTTCCCTTGCACCGTCGTCGGCAGGGCATCCATCAGCACGTAGGCTGCGGGAAGCATGTAACTCGGCAACTGATCCGCCAATCCGTCGCGTAGCCGTGGCGCCAGTTGGGCTGTTCGCTTTTCGTCGAGCGGCCGGTTGGTAAACTGCCGCCAGTCAACTTCGGCTGCCGCCTCATGCTGCTCGCCAGTGTTCGAGTTTGCTCTTTGCGTATGGCTCGGCCTTCGCAGAACTACGTCATAGCGCTCGGGCGAGTTGGACGATGCCCAGCGAATTTCAACGTTTATGTCCGCGTGCTGCGCGACAGCCTCTCGCCACGCATCGGGATCGATGGCCGCAGTGTCCGCTGCGGTAACACTCGCAGCGTGAGCAGGCGAGGCATCGTCGCCATTCGCGGCATCGCGGAGACGCCGCCATGCGGCCACATCAGCGGCGACGCGAGGATTCTCGATATCGCAAATCGCCGCTGCCGACTGATCGCTTGCTGCGAACTTTGCAACCGTCTCCATGACATCCACGCCGGCCGACGCATC
>JBCDCL010000246.1:0-5413 GCA_039182175.1 Planctomycetota bacterium | reverse complement strand
TCACGCGCGGCCGTGCAATCGTACTGGCGAGTGCCGGAGTTGAGTCTTGGGTTTGATTTGGGCGGCCAGCCGTGGTCGTTCATGGGGACCGAGCGGTGGTTTGTATCGCATGGCCATTTGGACCACATCGCCGCGCTGCCTGTCTACGTTACGCGGCGGCGGATGATGAAGATGGACCCGCCGACGATCTATCTACCGGAGGCACTCGTCGGTCCGGTGAAGGAAGTGCTCAAGCAATTCAGCCGGATGGATCGCGGCCGGGCGCCGTGCGAGTTGATCCCCGTGGCGCCCGATGAGGAGATCGAACTGTCACGCGAACTGATCGTCAGCACGCACGCCACCACGCATACGGTGCCATCGCTGGGCTACGTTGTTTGGGACCGTCGCAAGAAACTCAAGCCCGAGTATCAGAGCTTGGTCGGCCACGAGATCCGCGACCTTCGCGAGTCGGGCACGGAAGTGACGCGTGAAGTGCGGACCCCACTCCTTGCTTACGTGGGAGACAGCTCGCCGCCTGGACTCGACAACAATCCGGCGATGTACGAGGCGAAGATTCTGATTACCGAACTGACGTTCGTCGATCCCGACCACACGCCCGCCAAGATCCACAAGAATGGCCACATGCATCTGGATGATCTGGTCGAGCGGGCCGATCGTTTCCAAAACGAAGTGGTGATCGCCGGCCACCTGAGCACGCGCTACCACCCCAAACAAGTTGAAGCGATGGTGCGAAAACGGCTTCCCGAGATGCTGGATGGCCGGCTGAAGCTGTGGCTATGAGTCACAGGCAAGCGGCTGCGGCGAAAGCCCAGTCAATGATTTTTGTTCATGCTAAGACCAATTACTGGTCGGCCGCCAGAGCGAAGCAGATCAATCATTGCCGCCACGCCTAACGGGTCGGCCCGGTCCCACTCGCGAACGCGAGCGGCGATTTCATCAGCAACGGCGCGATGCCTAAGCTCTTCGACGCACCACGCTAATCCACGGGCCGCCTCGTGCAGGGGACGATTGGCTGGCTGCGACGCCGGCAACGGTCCGGTGATCTTAGCATGGCGAAGTGCTTTGTCGCCAAGCTCGTAGGCGTAGCCATAGTGCCCGCGAGCCAGATCGACGTCGGGCTCCGCGCCGAAGTTTTCAATCGCCAAGTCGCCTAGCAGGACATGGGCCGCCATCATGTCGCTGCAACCTGAGAGTAGCCAACGGAGTTCTTCGATGGCGACTTCATGCTCGCCGCCGTCGATCATCAAGCGGACTTCTTCCAGATCTTCAGTCCGGTCCACCGCACACCGTGGGTGGACCAGCACCCAGCCATTGCCGCTACTGAGCTTGCGAACCGAAACCGCCGGCGCCCTACCCTTGCCGCCACCACGACCAGAGCGCTTGCCCGAATTCGGCCGCCGGCGTTGAGGACGTTTCTTTGCCATTATGTTGACTGCACTGCCGGCGGTGATCGGAGAGGAGAGTGGCAAGGGATACCCGATGGCGATTTCGCCGACGCATTGCCGGCGAGTAGGATGGGAGTCTAGTCTTGCTTAATGCACCAAGACAAGCATCCGAAATCTCCTTGCAACGCTGCCGATGAGCGAGCCGAGCCCCACTGCCGACGAATTGGAGTTTGAATGCCCCCTTTGTGGCGGCCGGTTCGCAATTGCCGCGCAGTGGTTGGGCCACGAGGTTGAGTGTCCGCACTGCCAGAGAGCCGTGCAGCTAGCCGTCGAAATCGAGCCGGCAGGTGACGTCCAGGCGCCGGCGAATCCGCTGGCTGGCATCGCGGACCGATCGCCGGCGCCACGGGTCGAGGCGCCTCCGCCAGAGCCGCCTATCGAGCCTCGCCAACCGGCGCCGGCTAGACTCGCCCCACGCACCGCAGCCGAGCGGGCGGCAATCCGGCGCCGAGTCAATCTCGTCCTGGCCATCACCGGCGCCGTCGTGCTAGTGGCGACCTTCCTGGTACTGTCGTGGCTTGCTCAGCCGAAGTAGCGTGGCTTTCGTGTTTCACAGTCGCTGATCGTTACTCGGCCGGTGGCGCCCACGGCGTGAGGTCCGTTGCTGGCAATGGTGAATCGTCGCGGGCGAAGAGAAGGACGTGCTGCCAGGGCAAGCCGTCGAACTGACCGACGAGCTGGTAGCCGTTTGCAGTGAACTCTTTAAGGCACTGCTGCTGCGTCATTTTGTGTAACGGTTTGATTGGCACGGCGGGGTCTTCGGCACGGAACTCAACGAGCGCCACCCGGCCCGCCGGCGAGAGCGCTGCCCGCATGGCCGCCAGCATTTGCACAGGGTGCGAAAACTCATGGTAGGCATCGACGAGCAAAATGAGGTCAAGCTTATCTGTTGGTAGCTTGGGATCGGTGACCATGCCACGCACCGGCGTCACGTTGGCCAGGCTACGCGCTTCGGCTCGCAGGCGGAGCAAGTCAAGCATCTCTGGCTGAATGTCGACGGCATACACCTTTCCGTCGGGCCCGACACGCTCGGCGAGCCGTAGGGCGTAGAATCCATTGCCGCAGCCTAGGTCGCAAACCACTTGGCCGGGCCGAACGTCGAGCGACGCCATCAGCTTGGCAGGTTCTTCTTCGCGAACGCGTGCATCCCGCACCAGCCATGGGGCGCCCAGATAGTGCATGGTGCGGGCGATCCGCCGGCCTATGTAGATGTCGCGTGCTGGCGGCGTCTCGGTACTCGGAGCAACTGCAGCGTCATCCTGCCCGTCGGCGGAACACGCCGTCAGGATCAGCAGTAGCAAGCTGCGGGCAACCAGTCGCATAGGAACCTTTCGAGCGGGTCGGTTGCTCTGTTATTCTCGTTGTTCGTGCATTCCACAAGTTGAGGACGCCCGCATGGCAGAAACGCCACCCGCCGATGCCGCCAATACGCTGATCGCTCCGCGATTTTTGTTTCAATTCGCCGTGCCGATTGGCTACCGTTCGCCCATCTGGTCGAAGTCGGGCGTGTTGCTAGATGAATCGTACCGTCTGCCTGACTTGGCGGCGCTCGACGCCGGCACCGCTTCGGCCGAGAGTCGTTTTGCCGACGTCCGCATTGCGTGGTCCGAGGAAGGACTCGCGATGATCGTCAAGGTGACGGGCAAGAAGCAGCCGGTCTGGTGCCGAGACTCCCGGCTAGAAGACAGCGACGGCCTGCAAGTGTGGATCGACACACGGGCGACGCACAACATTCATCGGGCGAGCAAGTTTTGCCACCGGTATATTTTCACGCCGGGAGGTGGCGGGCGTGGCGCCACGGAGCCGATTGCCGACCAACTGCTGATCAACCGCGCCCGAGAGAATGCCCGCCCAGTCCGGCCGCGTCAGTTGCAAGTCGCCAGCAAGATCAAAGAAGACGCCTACGCGATGGCGTTGTTTATCCCAGCGGCAGCGCTGGAGGGCTACGATCCTGCCCAGTATCAATCGCTCGGTTTTCATTACCAAGTGTTTGATCGCGAACTCGGTTTGCAGACGTTCGCCAATGGGATGGAATTCCCCGTCGACGAAGATCCAAGCTGCTGGGCGACGCTCGAGCTTGCCAAATAGCGTCACGCGCGACCAACAAAAAACCACGCCGAGCGGCAGCCCGGCGTGGTTTTCGATTTCGCTTTTCTAGAGACGCGATTTAGGCTTCGCGGCTTGCAGAGCCTTCGTCTTCCTCGTCATCGCCATCATCGTCGCCGCCATCCTCATCGTCGTCTTCGTGATGGTCGAGCGTCGCGCTGCCTTCCTCGCCATCGCCGGCACCCTCGTCGCCATCGCCCTCGTCGCCGTCGTCATCAGCGGCTGGCTTTTCGATTTTGCAGCAGGCGAGCGAACCTTTGTGCCAGCCGCACTTGCAGACTTTGGCATCTTCTACGCAGCAGGCTTCACCATCTTCGGCGTTCCCACAATCTAGGCAGAGCGTTACGTCGGCGCCCGCCTCGATGTTGCAGCAACCGGGCGAGCCTTCTGCCAAACCGCAGGTGCAGGTTTCGGCGCCATCGGTGCAGCAGGCGTCCGTCCCTTTCAGTTCGCCGCAGCCGCCGCACAGTTTGAGCACCGCGCCAGTGAGCGTCGCGCCGTCGCCGCTTGAGTCCACCGCAGGCTGTCCGCAGCCTACGACTAGTAGCCCGGCCAAACCGAGTGCAATCGCGAAAGACTTCATGGTTTCGTCTCCCAAGAGGAATCGTCCCGCCGAGTCTACAGCGGATGTTGAATTGGTGTGATCGGTAACCTGAAAGAAACGTTACCTTGGCCATCCGCAGGTGGCCACATGTTCCTGCGACTCGCAGTAGGCGTCCGCCCGCCCGACATCGCGGCTATGGGCTCATTATGGCGTGTTGAATTGGCATCGCCAGCCTTTTTCGCCCGCCAAGTTCATCGGTTTTGCGGCGTCGCTATGCCTTGGCAAGGCGGCCATGGAGATAGGCATCGCCGTCGATGGCGTCGATTTTCAGTGATGAAACCTGCAGGGCGTCGGCCATCTGGTTGACGCCTTCGCCACCGACGGGCGAGGGGGCAGGTTGCCCGCCGACAAGCTTGGGCCCGATGAAAACGTGCACTTCGTCCACCAGAGGGCCGGCATCATCGCCATCAAACGCGGCGCCCAGGACGCCGCCGCCTCCTTCGATCAGCACATTGGTCATTCGCCGGCGGCCAAGTTCGTCGAGCAGACCAGCAATGCGGGCGGCGTTGCCGTCGGCCTCGATGGGAATGACTTCGGCGCCCGCATCGGTCGCCCAAGCAAGATCGTCCGCTTCGGCCTGGTTGCGTGTGATGACGAGCAGTGGCGCCTCGGTGATCGACTCGAAGAGTTTTCCATCGCGGGGCGGAGCGCCGAGTACCACACGCGTCGCAACGCGTGCCGGCGAGTGATCGTCGCCTAGGCGAGCGGTAAGTCGCGGATCGTCAGCGATGGCCGTTTTGCGGCCGATGATGATGGCGTCCATGCGGCCGCGTAGTTGGTGAACCGTCTGCCGCGACCGATCGTTGCTAATCCATTGGCTGCTGCCGGTGCGGGTGGCGATCTTGCCATCGAGCGTCATGGCCCACTTGGCGATCACCCAAGGCCGACTTGTCGTGATCAGTTTCAAGTAGGGCGCGAGCAACTCGCGTGCTTCTCCTTCGCCGACGCCGACAACGACTTCGATGTCTGCTGCTTCGAGTTCGGCAATGCCGCCACCATCGACCTGCGGAAAGGGATCACGCACGGCGACAACCACCCGCGCGATGCCTGCTTCGATCAGCGTGTTGCTGCACGGCGGCGTCTTGCCAGTGTGGCAGCACGGTTCGAGTGTGACGTAGGCCGTGGCGCCGCGGGCTGCATCGCCGGCCGCCGATAGTGCGTTGACTTCGGCATGGGCCTCGCCGAAGCGCTCATGCCAGCCTTCGCCAATCACGCCGCCACCGTTGCCGCCGACGATGACGCACCCCACCATCGGGTT
>JBCDCL010000245.1:0-5420 GCA_039182175.1 Planctomycetota bacterium | reverse complement strand
GCATATGCGGCACGCAGCGTTTTGATCTTGTCGGTCAGCCGACCAATGTGGCCTTCGATCTGGCTGAGGTGCAAATGATTCTCGCGGAGAACTTGATCGACTTCGTCACGCTTTTGCTCGAGCTTTGCAATCTGATCCTGCACTTGCTCAAGTTTCTGGCTGCGTAGCTCCGCGTCGGGGTCGAGTGCGACGGGCTCCGGCTCAGAAACGGCAGCCGCTTGTTTCTCGGCAGCTTTGGCGATCGCATGCTGCTGGGTGAAGTGCGACATCACCACCAGCAACAGCACCAGCGAACCCATGGTGCAGAGCAGGACCGCCAGGAACGGGAATAGCGAGACTGGCGAACCGTTCAGTTTTTTGCGAGCACGGCTCATAGTGTGCGGGCGATCAAGGCAGTCGGCGATCGGCGATCGGTCGTCGCGGGAGGAAGTTCGACGCTTTGGACACTACGCCGCTTGTCCCGCAGCGCCGCCCGCGTCGGGACCCAGTCGGCCGGCCCGTGCGCTTAGCAACTGGATCGCCGCGGAGAGACTCATCAGCGTCTCTTCCAAGTTGTGGCTGCGGGCGAGGGCATCCAAGTTTTGGTTCAGCGAATCGCCAAGTGCCCGGACCTGCCCCGTTGATTCGACTACCTTTAGCAGCACTTCGCCCTGCTTGACCAGTTGCTCTTGGTGAGCAATCGTGACGCTGGCAGATTCGGAGACCGACGCCTGCATCCCTTGCAGCAGTTTCTCGCTACGATTGATCAGCTTCTCTTGGCGATCGGCAGCGATGACCATGGCTTCGCCTAGCGCAGCCTCGACTTCTCCCAAGTGCCGGCGATTCTCGCTGGCAAGCTCTTGCTCTGCCTGTGTAAGCGTTTGGCCATGTTTCTGCAGAGCCTCGACCAGAAGCTCTGCCATCCGCTCCAACCCGTCGCGCAGGTTGCCGAGCATTTCTTTCGAGCCGCTATCGAGCTGCGTACTGTTTCGCTCTACCACTTCTCGCAAGACAGAGACGTTGCTCTGCACAGCGTCGGCAACGGCTTGCGATTGCTGGGTGACGGCGTCGCTCATCGCGGTGAGTTGCGTCGCCACGGCGCCCGACAGCGTCGTGGATTGCGATGCCACGGCCTCAGCCAAGGCATCGGTTTGACCGCTGAGATTTGCGTTGAGCTGGGCAAGCTGCTGCTGCATGCCTTGGGCCATGCCGGTGGCGTGGTCTTCCAGGCTTTTCCGCAAACCGACCGTAACCGCGGTGGTGAGTTGTTCGCCGGCGGTGCTGGTCGCCAATGCCCACCGGTCGTGAGTTTCGTCGATCGTGGACTTCCACAAATCGGCTTGTCGTGCCGCCATGACTTCGACCGCCCGAACTACCTGATCACACATGCGGCTCATCGACGCAACGTGCGGATCGGTAGCCGTGCCGTACTGCTCAAAGCGACCGACAAGTTCTTGGTAGGCACGCTCGCCCGTCTTGAAGAGCAAGTTATCTTCGAAGCGTTCGACAATCAGCTTCGTGAATACCAGCACGATGGACAAAGCCAATGCCAGCGCCGTGGTGCTAAAGGCGCCACTCAGGCCGGCGATTACGTTGCCCATCGATGCTTCGAGCTGCTCCGGATTGATCGACAGCCCGCCGATCGCCTCGGTAATGCCGATCACCGTGCCGAGAAACCCGAGCAAGGGTACAACGCCCGTGATGACGCGAACCATCGAGTAGCCGGCCGACATCCGGTCGCAGTCGGCCTCTTCAAGGGTGCGAAGTTGCGATTCGACGGAGTCCGCGGACTGAGCTTTGAGCACATAGTCGAGGATGCTGCGGAGTCGGGCAACAAGATAGGTCTTTTGCAGCCAGCTTGGTTGCCGCTCTAGTTGCTCGATCAGCAGGCCTGCCTCTTCGACTGGCTGGCCGCCACTACGAATCGGATCGATCAGCGGCCGCCGCACGACGCCAAACTGGCCCAAGACGCCAAGTCCACGGATCACCAGCGCCGCCATGCCGACGAAGAAGACCGCCGTCGTCAGCATGTGGACCCAAGTGGCTGTGAAATAGCTGTTGAGCCACTCCCCGCCGAATCGCTGCACGGCCAAATCAAACAATACCCAGGCTAGCGTCCCCCAGATTAGAGGTGAACGTAACAGCCAGTCACAGATAGAGGCGATGCGTGACACGATTGGGCGTCCTTTTCTGGGCTCTTGTATCTGTATCGAACAGACACGCGGATGGCGCCGCTCTCTAAGAGACCGGCGACGCAACCTCGCGCATCGCAGCCGTGCGATGGCAAGGGTTGCCTAAGCGTCGTGATCGGCTCAATCGCGAAAGCCGGATGAGAGAATTTACGGATTCGCCGGGACCCGTTGCTATCACGCCCGGCGCCGGCGACGCTTGCATGCGAACGATTGCGTAATCACGGTAGAGTTTGACGCCTGTAGAGTCCGATGAACGTATGGCAGAGCGGCAAGATCACACAGGCAACGGCTGCTAGCTGCGGCACCGTGGCAGAATGGCGGCACGCAGCCTACAAGTGCCGCAATTGATATACCCGGGGGGGACGCAGCCCGGCTGCTAGTGCATCGCACGCGGCCGGGCTGTCTTTGTTCACCAAGCAGCAGCTGACTCAAAGCTCTTGGCGTCGGTCACTGTGCAGCATGGGTCATTTTGCATACGTGGCGTAGCACTTGGGCGTTTCCCACAGCTTCGCCTCGACGATGGGAAAGCCTGCGTCGAGGGCGACGTCGAAGATCACTTTCGCAATGTTCTCTGCAGTCGGATTGGCGTCGATCAGATACATCGGCTCGCCCAACTGCTGCAGGGCCTCGATCGCCGGGTCTTCGCGATGCAGGATCATCTTGTGATCTAGGTTCTCGTCGATCCACGTGCTGACGACCTGCTTGATGTCGCCAAAGTCCATAACCATGCCACGCTCGTCGAGCGTGGCGGACTCGATCGTGATCACCGCCTTGCCATTATGGCCGTGTAGATGCCGGCATTTGCCCTCGTAGTTGAGCAAGCGATGGCCATAGCAGAACTCAATTTCTCGGGAAACGCGGTGCATGGCATTCCTAGTTCGCGGCATGGGCCGAAGTTCACGGCCAACCGCAGAGGGATTCGGCGGGACTTAATCAAGCAAAATTACCGGCTTTTTGGCCGCTTCCCCAGCCCCCATATTGGCGATTGCCACAAGCCGACTGGTTGGGAAACGCTGCAGTGACAGGGATTTTGGCGGTTTTCTCGGGTTTGGTGAGCCAGAACACACCGGCTGGCGGGCATTCGCGTGCTCAAAACGCAGAACTCGGCTAAGATAAGGGAAGGCCGGCAATCCTCCTCCGCCGGCTACGGAACCGTACTAGGCGTCGAGATTAGCTCCATCGAACGGTGACTCCGCGCAATTCCAGCGCCGGACCGCTTGAGCTGCAGAGCTGACCGCTGCGACTGCCTGCTGCACCATTTCCCAGGAAGAGCTGAATGACGATCCCGCGACAAAGTGACGCGATTCGTACGCTAAGCGTGCTTTTCGTCTTGATCGCGTTGGTGATCGCGACGCCCGCCGAGGCGTTGATCATCGATCACATGCTCGATAGCGAAAACCCAACAGCGCCGATCAATACCTCGGCGCCGGCGGACGATCCTGGCTGGTACCGGACGGCAGAAAATCGTTCGGCGATTTACTTGGGCAACCAGTGGGTGCTCAGTGCTAAGCACGCTGGCGCCGCCGGAACCATTACACTGCCGGGCGGGCATTACCAAGCGGTTCCAGGCTCGGCCATTACGCTTTCCAACCCGTCGAATTTTCCCGGGCTAGGGCTAACATCGGAATCCGACCTGCAGCTTTGGCGAATTAAGCCAGAGACGACGACCGGCCTGACGCCCGAGCAAGCCGACCCAAACTTGGCGGCCGATCAATTCGGCGCCGGCACAGTAACGATTGGCGTCTCAGGATTCACGCTCGGTCGCGAAGTAACCATTATCTCCAACGGCCGGACGAGCAAGGTCGACACTAACCATCCCTACGGCCATACCGAAATCGGTGGCGATGTTGGCATCGAGGTCGACTTAGACGACGCCAATCGTATCAAAGCGTGGGGCCGCAATCGTATTGACAACGCCTCGGTCTTCACTGGTGGTAGCTCTTCGGCAGTAAGTTTCAATCTCAATGTCGGCGGCAACCGTGGCGACGTGGTGGCGAAGCTCGTTCAATTCGACAGCGACCAATACACGTACTCCAACGCGGACACGCCGGTCGAGTTTGAAGCCCACGGCGCCTCGGGCGATTCGGGCGGCTCGGTCTTCTACCAACAAGCAGGGCAGTGGCTGCTGGGTGGCATTCTGGTGGCCACATCCGCGCCGCAGGATCAATCGGGTCGACTGGCCGGCTTTGGTGGCAACGCCACGATCTTCGCAGACCTGACGCACCCGCACTATCGCGACCAAATCAACGCTCTGCTCGCCAACAACTTTACTTTGTTTGAGGCAGAGTCGGGTCTCACGACCGATCAAACCGGCTATAGCATTAACGGCGACATCAATCTCGACGGCGTCGTAAGTGGCGATGGCTCGGGTGATCCACTCACCGACGACGTTGCGGCATTTGTCGCCGGTTGGCGTCATGAGCAGCAAGTGGGCGACGTCTTGTCTTGGCAGCAAGGCGACCTGAACCTGGACGGCGTCACGGATCTGAGCGATTTCGCCTTGCTACGGGACGCCTTCAACGGAACGGTAACGCCAACGCAGCTTTCGATGCTGCTAGGCGTCACCACCGTACCGGAGCCCGCGACCCTGGTTCTCGCCGCCTTGGCCGGGGCCGCGTTTCTACGCCGTCGCGGCGCTTAAATGGCGCTCGCCGTCTGATCGGCAGCCTCCACCTTGCATTCCTTTCGAGGGTCTCGATACCCTGCCGGCTTACGCAATCTGCTGCGCACTTCTCTCGAAGCACCCCGCGGCTGTGCCAGTCGCATTCTCTAAATGGAATCAGCGTGAGCATCTTTGAAACTCGCCGGCGGAAGCTACGGCAACTGATCAAAAAGCAAAAAGCGGATGCGTTGCTGGTCACAAGCTTCGTCAACGTCACCTACCTCACCGGCTTTACCGGCGACGACAGCTACCTGCTAGTGACGCTCGACGATGCTCTGCTGGTGAGCGACACCCGGTACACAACGCAGCTCGAAGAAGAGTGCCCCGACTTGCCGGTGCACATTCGTGGCGTCGGCGAGCAGATGCAGGCAGCCGTAGTGGGAGCGATTGAGAAGGCAGGCGTCGAAGCGGTCGCGATCGAAGCGGACAGCATGACCGTTGGTCACCGTGACAAGCTCGCCGAGGCAACCGACGGGGTGACACTGGTTCCCGCAAGCGGTCTTGTCGAGCAGTTGCGTTTGACCAAAGACAAAACAGAGATCGAAGCCACCCGCATCGCCTGTGTGCAAGCGCGGCGGGCATTCGAG
>JBCDCL010000244.1:0-5430 GCA_039182175.1 Planctomycetota bacterium | reverse complement strand
CTTTTGTCGCACAGCGTCGATGAGTTGCCGCATCAAGTTCGGCGCCGCGCCGGGCGTCTCGGCGACGACGACGGTAACGTCGCCAACCTGTTCGGCCGATTCGAGCAGCGTGTCGCCACTCAGCGGGCCGGCCGCCTCGCGTTGGGCGAGTTGTTCCTGGAGCGACTTTACTTCGGCGAGCAACGCTTCCACACGCTCTGGCACATCGAGTGGCGCCACTGACAACAGCCGAGCAGTTTCCAACAAAGCGAGTTTCTTTTGCTTAAACGTAATCCGCCCGCCAACGAGTGGCAGCGTCGCCGCACTCGGCTGCTGGGCTGCTCCACCGGCAAGCTGCTTTTTAAGCGACCGCTGCTGCTCAAGCAGATCCGTTATAGTGGCCGAAACGGTGACGGGCGATCCGCCTAGTAGCTCGGCCGCTTTGTCGATTGCCGACTCGACTTCGTCGGCATACTGGGCGGCCCGTTTGCCGGTGACGGCTGTGATTCGGCGTGTGCCAGCGGAGACGCCCTCTTCGCTCAAGACTTCAAACGAACCGACTTCGCTAGTATTGGCCAGGTGAGTGCCGCCACACAATTCGCGTGACATTGCCCCGCCGGTCAGCGGGCCCATCGAAACCATCCGCACAGGGTCGGGGTACTTTTCGCCGAAGAGCATCATCGCTCCGGCGGCCCGAGCTTCGGCCAGCGGCAAGGTTTCCCATTGCACGTCGCCCGACGCGGTGACGTAAGCATGCACGTCGGCAACGATGGTGGCCAGTTGGTCGTCGTCGACCGGGGTGAGGTTCGAGAAGTCAAACCGTAGCCAATCTTCGTCGACCTTCGAGCCCTGCTGCTGGGCGTGTTCGCCGAGCGTCTTTTGCAACGCATGATGCAGCAGGTGCGTGGCCGAGTGGGCACGGCGAATGGCGTCCCTGCGGTCGGCATCGACGGTGGCCGTCACCTTGGCGCCCTCTCGCATCACGCCACTAGTGAGATGGCCGTTGTGGACAAACAACTCGCCATCCTTCTGCGTGTCGATCACCTGGAAGACGAAGTCGTCGCCTACCAGCTTGCCGGTGTCGCCTACTTGGCCGCCGCTTTCGCCGTAGAAGGGCGTGCGGTCGAGCACCACGCGGACCACTGTATCGTGGCCTACCTCTTCCATCTTGTCGCACAGTCGCTCGTTCGGGGGCGAACCGCCGACGATGCCGACGATGGTCGCCTCGGCTTCGGTCGTTTCGTAGCCCAAGAACTTGGTGCTGTGGACGGCTTGCTTGAGCGAATCGATGGGGCCCTTGGCGCCCATCACGGTGTGGACCAGCTTGCCAGAGGCTTCGCCATGCTGCTCCATCGCCTGCTGATAGCCGTCCCAATCGAACGCCAAGTTGTGCTCGGCCGCCAGGCTTTCGAACAACTCGGGCGGCACGCCATATGTTTGATACAAGTCGGCCGCTGCGGCGCCTTCGACCGTGGTCCGATTGTCTCGCTTCATCTCGTCAAAGACGGCTTCGATCCGGCTTAGGCCGCCATCGATGGTGCCGAGGAAGTTCTCCTCTTCCTTCTTGATGACGCCGGCGACGCGCTCGACCGTCTCTTGCAGTTCGGGATACGCCGACTTCATCGCGTCAGCCACCGGCTGCACCAACTGGCAGAGGAAGGGCTCGCGGAGACCCATCTGATGGCCATCGAGCACCGCGCGACGCAGCAGGCGTTTGACGACGTACTTTTCCTTGTTGGCGCCGGGATAGACGTTTTCATGCACGCTAAAGGCACAGGCCCGAACGTGGTCGGTAATCCGTCGCAGCCGCCGGCCGTTGTCCGAATCGTACGAGTACTCCACACCGCACACTTCGGCTGCGGCTTGGACGATCGGCATCAGGTTGTCGATGTGGAAGTTGGTCTCCACGTCTTGCAAAGCGGCCGCCGTGCGTTCGAGGCCCATGCCGGTATCGATATTCTTCGACGGCAGCGGCCGCAAGTTGTCGGGTGGATCACCAACGCGATTGAATTGCGTAAAGACGAGGTTCCAGATTTCTAATTCAGGACGACCGGGCGCCGTGTAGTAAATTTCGCTACATGGGCCGCAAACGCCGTCGGGCCCCTGACTAGGGGCGCTGGCGGGCCAGAAGTTTTCGTCCTCTTCCTCGAACGAAATCCGCGCCATCGGCAAGCCGATTTGCTCATGCCAAATGTCGGCCGCCTCTTGGTCGTCCTTATAGACGGTGACGGTGAGCGTTTCGGCAGGCAGACCAAGCCACTGCTTATCGGTCAGAAATTCCCACGCCCAGTGGATGGCGTCCCGTTTGAAGTAGTCGCCAAAGCTAAAGTTGCCCAGCATCTCGAAAAACGTATGGTGCCGGGGCGTCCGGCCGACGTTGTCGATGTCGCCAGTTCGCATGCACTTTTGGCACGTGGTAGCGCGGGTGAAGTCGAGCTTCACTTTGCCCAGGAAGTGGTCCTTGAACTGGTTCATCCCGGCCGGCGTGAACAGCACACTGGGGTCCCAGGTTGGCACCAGCACGTCGCTCGCCACGCGGGTGTGGCCCTTCGTCTCGAAGAAGGCGAGGTATTTCTCGCGAAGCTCGTCAGTTTTCATAGAGAAAGGGGCGAGAGGTCAGAAGTCGAAATTCGGTCAAAATAGCCGGCGAGCTACGCCTCGCCGGTGGCTCCCAAGGCGTCTCCCCTCGCTATGCCACCGATAATACCGCAATCGCCTGTCAGGCGGCAGGCGTCGGCAGTCCGCCCGGAACCGGCCAAAAGATTGCATCGCGGGCTGATCTGGCCCATAATCCGTGGGTCTGGAATTCCCACCCACGAGACCAACTCCGCTGCCAGTGAATCTACCTACGTTTGCCAACGCCCGCGTTTGCTAACGCCTGCCGGCTGACTTACGCCGGCGATTCTTCTTTGGGTTGATTCTTCTCTCGTTTGCAGTGGAGCTTTCTGTGCGGTTCTTGTTGTTGCTCGCGATCGCTTGTTGCTTAGCCGGTTCGGCACAGGCCGAGTCGTCCGGCAATGGCGCGTGCCCGTTTTGCGGCGGCGGCGGTTGCCTGATGTGCGGATCACTGGGTGGTGGCGACAGTTCTGCTAGCGATACGACGGACAACGAGGGCGATGACCTAGGCCCGATCGCCGCCGACGGACCACCAACCTACCGCATTACCGGCGGGCAATGGCCGCAGCCGGGTGGCGATGGCACGCCGGTCACCGTGACTTACAGCTACAACAATCTGCTCGATGGCGGACTGCTCGACCCCGCAGGCGATCCGCTGCCGGCTGACTTCCTTCGCGAATCGGTCGAAGAAGCGCTGAACGTTTGGGCCAGCGTTGTGCCTATTAATTTCGTCGAAGTGCCCGATGAGGGAGGACCCGTTTCCACCCGCAGCTACCCCGACGGACAATTTGGCCAGATCCGTTTTAGCCACCGCTATATCAACGGTCCTGATCCGCCGGTCGGCAATCCGATCGCTAAAGCGCTCGCGTGGTATCCGGGCGTCAACAACAACCTGGCGGGCGATGTCCACTACGACAATGCCGACCGCTGGCAAGAGGTTGGCACCACACGCAACCCCGACATCCTAGGCGCCACCGTCCACGAGCTAGGGCATACGCTCGGCCTTGGGCACGATACGAATCCCGATGCCAACATGTATTGGATCTTCACCCGCACCGCGGGCCCCGGCACCGGCACGGCGTTACTGCATCCCTCTGATATCGCCGGCGTGCAATCGATCTACGGCGCCGGCGTCGGCAGCGTAACGCCGCTCGTCACCGTGCCCGAACCGGGCGCCGCGATGCTAGCGGCCATGCTCCTCTTCGCATGCCAAAGCCGCCTGCGACCGACGCACCGGCGATAAGCAGTCGCAAGCAGTACGCCAAAATGAAGCTACGTCAAACCTGATGGGGGCTTAATGGAGGGAGATCGGGAGATGACGGGGAGATTTGGGGGATAGCATTTTGCGAATCGGCGCCGAGCGGCTGAAGCAATGACGCCCAGTAGTGAGACATGTGGTATGGCGAAACAAAGATCGTCAACCCATCGGGGCGTTGCTTCCTCTTTAGCCATCTCCCTATCTCCCCATCATCTCCCCATCTCCTTCACGTCAAGTTTCCTTCAAAAGCAAGTCTGGCAGCGGCGAAGGCGGAAACTGGCGTTGGCGGCAACCTGCATTGGTGGCAACCGGCGGCGGCGTCCGGTATCTTCGATCGTTCCGCACCCGCCGCTACCTTCATGAAGATTCGCTCTATGTCGTTCACGTTTCACTCTGCCGCGCAGCGTCGGGCCGTGACGAATTGGCTTGGTCTGGCGCTCCTATCCATGAGCTACCTGGGGCTGCCGTTGTCTGCCGATGCCGAGTCGATCGTCGCCCCGCCGGCGACTGGTGCACTGCAGACGTATGTCAATCAAGCCGACCCGGCATTTGAGTGGGAAATCGTTCGACGCCGGCAGAACGGCTCCGGCGTTGAGCTAATTGTCGAATTCACGTCGCAAACTTGGCGGAGCGATGGCGAGGTCGACCGCACCAAGTGGCGGCACGGACTCAAGCTGCTGGTTCCCAACGATGCCGATCCGCAGACCGCGCTGTTGTCCATCGGCGGCGGCGTCAACGATGGTCAGGCGCCGGGCGGCAGTAGTGGCGAAGCTCGGCAAGTCGCGCTGGCCACCAGTAGCGTCGTGGCTGAGCTAACCGCCGTGCCGAACCAGCCGCTGGAGATCGGCGGCGATGGCCAGCCGCGTTACGAGGACAACCTGCTTGCCCGCAGCTGGCGCAAGTATCTCGAAACAAGAGACCCGACCTGGATTGCCCAACTGCCGATGACCAAGGCAGCGGTCCGGGCGATGGATGTCGTACAAGAAGTGCTCGCCACCGAAACCGATTTGCCCGTGGCGAAGAAACTGGCGATCTCGCGATTCGTAGTGACGGGCGCCTCGAAGCGGGGTTGGACCACCTGGCTCACCGCGGCGGTCGATCCCCGCGTTTGTGCGATCGCTCCCATGGTAATCGACTTGCTCAACATTCGGGAGTCGTCGCGTCACCACCGCGCGGTGTACGGTTTCTGGGCGCCGGCGCTCGAAGACTACGAGCGGCAAGGCCTGGCCGACCGTTTGAACGATCCCGCATTGGACACGCTCCTGCAGATCATCGATCCCTACCATTACCGCGATCGACTGACGATGCCCAAGCTGGTCATCAACGCCACGGGCGACGAATTCTTCCTGCCCGATTCTTCGCGATATTACTTCGACGACCTACAGGGCGAAAAGCATCTTTGCTACGTGCCCAACGCCAGCCACGGACTCAATCGCTTAGCAGTCGATACGCTGATTGCCTTTCACCACTGTGTTGTCAACGATCGAGAGCGGCCGACGGTTGAGTGGACGGTCTCCGGCGAAGGCAAAGCGTGCATCACTTGTAGTGAAAAACCGGTGCTCGCCCGGCATCTGTTT
>JBCDCL010000243.1:0-5454 GCA_039182175.1 Planctomycetota bacterium | reverse complement strand
GCGCCCAACTCGCCCATTTGCTCGTGCCGCTCCCAAGACCTGTCGCGACCAAAGTAGAGCGGTTTCGCTACGTTGGCAGGCATAATGTGCAAGTTGGGCGCCTACCTGACCGGCAAGTGGAAGATTCGCTCGGCCACGACCGACATCCGCATCATGTGGGATGTCGCATTGATCCAGGCCTTGATCCACCCTGAGTGGGCAACAGTGATCCAGGCGCCAACGCCGCCAGAGAATACGCCCCGCAAGGTAACGCTCTATCGCGAGATCGATGCCGATGCGATGCGGGATGATTACTGGAATACCGTTTTGCCGTAGTTTTCTGCCAAAGCGTCGGCAAATAGTGCTGCTTGCAGTATCCGGACGGTTCGCGCTCACGCCGTGGTGGGGTTCAATGGACGATTGCGCTGACGTCAATCGCGTCGCCCCCTCTGCTCCCCTGCCCTCTGCCGTATCGCCCACCCGAACCGGCCCGCCATGCCTCAGTTCAAACTCGAATCCGAATTCTCCCCCGCCGGCGACCAGCCTCACGCCATCAAGCAATTGGTTGAAGGCTTTCAAGCGGGCCGCGATGCGCAAACGCTGATGGGCGTCACCGGCAGCGGCAAGACCTTCACGATGGCCAATGTGATTCAGGAATTGCAAAAGCCAGCACTCGTGCTCTCGCACAACAAAACGCTCGCCGCTCAGTTGTATTCGGAGTTCAAAGAGTTCTTCCCACACAACGCGGTCAGCTACTTCGTCAGCTACTACGACTACTACCAACCCGAGGCTTACATTCCGCAGCGAGATATCTACATCGAAAAAGATGCGTCGATTAACGAAGAGATCGATCGCATGCGACTGGCTACAACGAGTAGCCTGGTGAGTCGGCGAGACGTGATCGTCGTGGCGAGCGTCAGTTGCATCTACGGTCTCGGTTCGCCGGATGACTACAAAGAGATGATGGTCGGCGTTTGTGTCGGCGACACTGTCGATCGTGACGAGGTGCTGGCTAAGCTGATTGACATTCAATATCAACGTAACGATCTAGATCCTGAGCGGGGCAAATTCCGTGTCCGCGGCGATAGCGTCGAAGTCTGGCCCGCCTACGAGGAGTTCGCTTATCGCATCGAGTTTTGGGGCGACGAGATCGAAAAACTTTCGATCATCGATCCGGTGAGTGGCCAAGTGGTGGACAACTTGGAGGCGGTCTACATCTACCCTGCCAAACACTTTGTGCTGCCCGAGGAACGCATCGAAGCCGCGGTGGGCAATATTCGCAAAGAACTTGCTGGGCGGCTCGAGCTCTTCAAGCAGCAAGGCAAGATGCTCGAAGCCCAGCGGCTCAACGCCCGCACGCGATATGACATCGAGATGATGCTTGAGATGGGATACTGCCCCGGAATCGAGAATTACAGCGGGCCGCTCTCCGGCCGGCCGCCGGGGGCGACGCCCAACACGCTGTTCGACTTCTTCCCCGATGATTACCTGCTTTTCATCGACGAAAGTCACGCCACCGTGCCACAAATCGGCGCGATGTACAACGGCGACCGGGCACGCAAGACGACCTTGGTCGAACATGGCTTTCGCCTGCCGAGCGCTCTGGACAATCGGCCACTTAAATTCGAAGAGTGGCAAGAGCGGGCCCGCAAGGTCGTCTACGTCAGCGCAACGCCAGCCGACTATGAACTCGAGCAGTCAGCCGGCGAAGTAGTCGAGCAAATCGTCCGGCCAACGGGGCTACTCGACCCTGAGATAGAAATCAGCCCCGCTCGCGGACAGGTGCCGCACTTGCTGGAGGCTATCAAAGAGCGGGCTGCGATTGGCGAACGGGTGCTCGTTACCGCACTCACCAAACGCCTGGCAGAAGACCTGTCGGCCTACCTGACTGACCAAGGCGTGCTCTGCAAATGGCTGCACTCCGAACTCGACGCCTTCGAACGCGTTGAGCTGCTGCAAGACCTTCGCAAAGGCAAGTTTGAAGCATTAGTCGGCGTCAACCTACTGCGCGAGGGCCTGGACCTACCCGAAGTATCGATGGTCGCCATCCTCGATGCCGATAAGGAAGGCTTCTTGCGTAGCGAAACGTCGCTCATGCAAACCATCGGCCGGGCGGCTCGGAATATCAATTCCCGGGTGATTCTCTACGCTGACAAAATCACCAACAGCATGCAGAGGGCGATTGATGAGACCCGTCGCCGCCGAGCGCTACAGGAGGCTTACAACGAGAAGCATGGCATTACGCCGCAAACGATTAAGAAGGCGATCAAGTCGGGCATCGAGGGCGAAGCCGCTGCACACGCCGCCGCCAATGCCGCCGTCGGCCGGGACGATGAAACGCAGTACATCACCGAGGAATACATCAACGAACTCGAAGCCGAGATGATGGAAGCGGCCGAGCAGATGGAATTCGAACGGGCCGCGACCATTCGCGACCGCATCACCAAAATGCGGGAAAGCATTGGCCAAAGCGTCCAAGCCGTGGAAGCCCAACTTAAAAAGGGAGGCAAGAAAGGCCGCGCCCGCCGTGGCGTGAAGAAAGCCAAAGTCCCTCGGCCGAAAAAGGGCATTTAGAGATCGGTACTCTTAATAATCACATCTCTAATAATCACATATCGTTAGATTAATTTTATTATTCACAAGTCGTTGAAACAAAAGAGTTTACAAGACTTGCCAATCGTGGCGATGGCGTTAGACTTCTCAAAGTTTGAACTGAAACGAAGTTTCAATTAAGGAGCAAGTCATGAAACTCTATCGCTATCCAGAAAAGCAAAGCCGGCCGACTACGACGTTTGTAAATGAGACGATCGGTAGCGGAAATCTACAGTTTCGACCAACTGGTGAAATGACCATCCGCATCCCTTCCTGTGACTGCCCGATTAATAAACACAGTAGTTCTTCTTACAGCTTCGTTGCCGAGTTCTCAATAAAAGACCAACGAGAGATTCTTCGTCAAATCGCCGATAACCTGTAACCATGCTCGAACATCAAGGCTATCTCGGTCGCGTCGAATTCGATGACGAAGCTGGCGTCTTTCATGGCGCGGTGATCGGCATTCGCGATGTCGTGACGTTTGAAGGCACGTCGGTCGTTGAGCTGCGTCAAGCGTTTGCAGATTCGGTTGACGATTATCTAGCTTTTTGCCAAGAGCGGGGCGAGTCACCCGACAAACCATATTCGGGAAAATTCGTACTGCGGGTCCCGCCTGACTTACATCGCAAAGCAAACATGCAAGCCACAGCCGCAGGCAAGAGCCTCAACGCCTGGATCATTGACTGCTTAAGTCAAACAGTTTGCGGCGATGCTTCGCAAGCTCGATAAAGAAAGACTTCATAAGCACAGCGAACGTGCTTTTCTCTTACTCGCTGTCACTCGCCCTTCTCACGCACGAAGTAGCCGTAGCCGCGGTTGGTGCGGGTGACTTCGGGGGATCCACGCCAGAGGATGCGGGTCTTTTCGCCGCCCGGTTCGTCGACGTCATGTTGCACCACCGCCAGCTGGAAGCTACGCCAGTCGGCACCTTGGCGGCGGGTAACGACATGAGCCGGAAGCGAAATCTCTACGCTGTAGCCGCCATCAATTCGCTGCGCGGCGTACGTGGCGCCCTCGACCGGCAGGCGGCGACGGCCACTCCAGACGGCGTAATCGCTCGTTGCCGCTCCGTCGCTGCCGGCGGCTTCTACCAGCAGTTCCGATCGCGAACTGCTCGGCATGGGCGGAGCAACGGACACGCGGACCGCCCCCCAGCGGAGGCGAGGATCTTCGCGGCGTATCTCCAGCCGGCGCCCATCGAGCAAAAGTTCGATCCGATCGCCCGGCGTCAGTCGCTCGTCGGAAACTCGGAAGGCAAAGTACAGCCGATTGTCGGCGTCGTGAGCTGTATGGAACGCAAACGAGCCATCGTCGGCACCTTTCCAAGATCGATCGCTACCAAGCAAGACCGGCTCAGCTGGCGTTTGATAAGTGTCTTCTGGCCACGGCTCGATAATGCCATCGATAACCGGCGCCGTTGTGATTTGCGGGCAGGTGTGACGCCGATCGATCACGACAGGCACCAACCGCTCGGCCCGTAGCGGATTGTCGCCCGTCGTGGAGATCGTCGCCGTGAGCGTCGTCTCGCGTAGGCGGCTGAAGTCAATCGACTCAGAGAATTGCACCCGCATGTTGCTCTCGGCAACGCCAACGGGGCCGACCTTGAGCGACAACTGGGCAGGATCGACGGTGAGTCCTCGCAGCGGCAGCCCCTCGATGACGCCCGTGGCTTGGATCTCTTCGCCGAATTCATTGATCAAGCGAATGTTGATGTCGCCAGCAGCAAAGCCCTGATCGTTGTCGAGCAGAATAGGAGCGACTTCCAACCGGGCGAGTTCTAGGAACTTGCGGAACCGCTCGGCCGACTCCTCGGTGACCACACCCGGCGGCAAAATGCCATCTAGCCGGAGCACGGCCAACTGCGGGCCATCGTCTTCCATCGTTAGCCACATGATGTGGTCAAACTCGCCGTAGTCGTTCCCCCGCAAGCGGCTGGTGCCGCCAGTAGTGGCGAGGGCGTAGTAGTTCATCCCGCCGTTTCGTTCGTACTGCGTGTAGTGATGGACGTGGCCAGAGAAAATTGTATGCGGGCGGCCAGCAAGCAAGGACTCGACCTTCTTCCAATTCGTCGTATCGGGATTGCCGGAGACGGCGGCACGCTCGGAATAAGTCCACAGCGGCTTATGCACAAACACCAAAGTCCAACGAGCATCGGCATGCTTCTGCAGGTCGTCAGTCAACCACGCAAGTTGCTCGGCGCCAATTTGATTACGAGTGTCTTCGCTATTGAGGCATACGAAATGAACACCCTTGTAATCGAACGAGTACCACTCATCGCCAAACTTCTGACGCCATAGCTCGTGCTGCACGGGATTAATCACATCGTGATTGCCAGCCACGAAAAAGAAGCGCATCTGCAGCGTTTCGATAAAGCCCAGGAACTCAGCCCACTCTCGCTCTAGCTGTTGACGATCCTCGGTGTAGCCTTCGATAAGGTCACCGACTGACACCACAAACTCCGGCCGCAAGAGGTTGATCTTCCGCATGGCGTCCATCCAAATGCCTGGCCGGTGGCCACCAGTGCGGTCTGTAACGATGGCGATTTGGAACCGATTCGGATCGTTCAGCACCGGCTTGTCGGACCAAGGCCGAGGGCCTTCTGCCTGCGGCAACAACATTCCGGTGGGCATCTCTTGCGGTCCAAACGCCACGCCCGGCGCCCGCCGGTGCGAGTCCGCTGCATGGCCGCCACCATCGTCGTGGCTATGTCCTTCGTGGGCAGATGTCGTGTGAGCCAGAAGGAGCGACATACAAGAGACGATGCAAATTCGGAGAGCGATGCAGTGCATAGGTGGGTCATCAATAACGCGGGAGTGACAGAAACCGCCGGCATTCTCTGGCAAGATCTACCACCCGTCAAAGGTCGTGGCGGCGAATTCTTAT
>JBCDCL010000242.1:0-5457 GCA_039182175.1 Planctomycetota bacterium | reverse complement strand
GCAAAACCCGCCTGAAGGAACGACCGATGCGGATGGTTGGCAAAGGAATTGTGGGCGTGCTGCTGCTAAGCAGCTTGGCTTCTGTTGGGCAAGCGTTTTGGATCGACGCATTTGTCGACCATTGTCAGCGGGGGCGACAAAAGAACGTGCAGTGGCCATCGCCTTACGTCTGCCCAGACCGGACCTACGCCCACGCGCCGTTCCAAACCATGGTCCGCAATGGTTGGCGACGACAGAATCTGCTCGGCAGCCATCATTTCAACGAAGACTCCACGCAGTTGACGCAGGCTGGCAAGCTCAAGATTCAATGGATCATGAGCCAGGCGCCGCAGCAGTACCGCCGCATCTTTGTCGAGAGTTCGCTGCAGCGGGAGACGACTGATGCTCGCATCGCAACAGCTAGTAGCTTTGCGACCGAAGCCGGCGAGCAAATGGGGACAGGCGGGTTCGCCCCGCAAGTCTTCGCAACCCATATCATGTCTGAAGGACGGCCGGCGGCGACCGTTGACTTCGTGAACAGCCAGTTTCGTGACAACATGAAAGTGCCTGTTCTGCCTGCCAATACCGCCGGCGGTCAGACCGGACAGTAACGCTTTGCGGTTGGGGCTCGTACAATATCGGAAGTTCCGATCGACAATTCGGCCAGCAAAGATGCTGGTCTAAGCCACACAATGTGTGGCGGCCGAGTAGGGAGACAAGGCAGTGCGAATCGTCATCACGGTAGTCGGTCTATCGGCCGCGTTGTTGTGCCAGCCGGCTACGTCTGCCCCGCCTGTCTTTGGCGGCTCTAGCCAAAACAGCCCAGCTCCTGCGAACAGTGGTTGGGGCCTGCCGAAGTTTGGACAACTGCTGGGCCTAAAGTCTGCAAAGCAGAACGTCACGACACCGGCGATTGGCGCCAATCCACTCGCACAGCAGCAGCCGACGGCGACGCAGCAATTCACCCAAGCGTTGACCAACAATCGCTTCACGGCAGCAATGCAGGCTGCGACGACGCCTGCTGCCACGACGGCGGCGCCAGATGCACTCTCGCTGAACCAGCCCGTTCAAACACCCGGCGACAACTTGTTGCTGCCGATGGCGGCCATGGCGGAGCAGTCCGGCGACATCGAGGCAGCCCGCGGCTTGTTGCAGCGTTGCCTCGCTGCGGATCCCACGAATGTAGAGACGCTCCGCAAATACGGACGATTGGAAGATCGCCAAGGGCGACTCGAAGAAGCGGAGAAGCTCTACCAGCAAGCCGTGGCGTCCAACCCAGAACACGCTGGCGCCTCGAATGACTTGGGCCTCTGCCTGGCACGTCAGAGCAAGCTGGACGAATCCTTAGCCGCACTGGAGCGAGCCATCGTACTGGCTCCTGCCAAGACGCTTTATCGCAACAACGTTGCTAAAGTGCTGGTAGAGACGGGCGACACGCCTCGCGCGATTGCTCACTTGGCGGCCGTCCACGGACCGGTCATCGCCCACTTCAATGTCGGGCAGATGCTGGCGGCAGCAGGTAATGCAGAAGAAGCCACCTTGTACCTCAATCGAGCCTTGGCGATGGACCCGGGTTTCGAACCCGCCCGGGTAAGCTTGGCCAAGATCGACGGGCCGGTTGCTACGCCAGCGGCGCCACAGTTGGCGACGCGGCCCAACCTGCCGGCTTTGCCGGCGGCGAGCCTTCAGCCGAGCCAGCCGGCGCCGCCTGCCGCAACCGACTTGCAAGAGTTGCCGGCTTTGCCGACGGCCGGATCGGCGGCAACCGCGGCTGGCCCCTCATTCCCACGGCTATTGCCGCCCGTGACGAATTGATGGCGATCCTTCCTGCGGGCGACCACGACGGCGATTAGGCTTACTCTCGCCAAGCGTGCCATTAGGCTGCTTATTTCGTCGCCCATCGAACGTCGCCATGATCCAAATCGCAACGACCGTGCCGCGATTTGCACCCGGCGATTTGGTAGTCCATCAGCGATATCGATACCGCGGCGTGGTCGTGGCAGTCGACGAGCACTGCCGGGCGGACTCTTCTTGGTATCTCAAAAACCGGACGCAACCTGACCAAAGCCAGCCGTGGTATCACGTGCTGGTTCACGGCGGCGGGCAAACGACATACGCCGCTCAGAGCAGCCTCGCTACCGATTCTAGTGGCGAGCCGATCGACCATCCGCTCGTCGAAGAATTCTTCACCGAATTCGTTGGCAGTAAGTATCGGCGAAACGACCGTCCCTGGCCCGGCTGGTAGGTGTTGCAACAACAGCCGGATCCGGTTTGGCCTGGTTACCGGTACCGGGCGCCCTCACGGCGATTGGCCGTTCGCTGTTCAGCGGGGATCGGCTCGGCGATGCCCCGCGGCGTAGCGCCGTCGAAGCCTGCAGCGGGAGCGATCAACTCGGCCTGTTGGGTCGAAGCAGTCTCCGATTCACTGTAAGGCAACAGCACCTGCGGCGGCAGTTCTGTCGGCTCCGCCGGTGGAATCAACTGCGGCACGGAGAGCGTAGCGATGTCTGGCGAGACGGGAAGTTCGAGCGTTGCCGATGGCGAATCAATCACCAGATAGCGAACCGATGCAAGGCCCACGGCAATCATCAAGCAGGTAACCGTTGCCAACACGATGCCACGTGAGCTGACGCCAAGGCGTCGTCGTTCGGTAGCGTCGTCGGCTGGATTTTTATTGGCCATCGGTCGATCTGGGAGTGTCATTTCGCATGGCGACACGAAGTTTTGCGCTGCGGCTGCGTGGGTTTGCTTCAATTTCTGTTTCGTTGGCGACGATCGGCCGCTTGGTGATGATGTCGAGGCGGGGATCGTCTCGCATCGCCTGTTTGACCCGCCTATCTTCGAGCGAATGGAAGCTGATGATTGCGAGCTTGCCGCCAGGCGCCAGACATTCAGGTAGTCGCTTCAATCCTCTTTCTAGCCAAACAAGTTCGTCGTTCACGGCGATTCGCAATGCTTGAAAAGTACGCGTCGCGGGGTCGATCCGATTGTCGTAATTGCGGGGTGTTGCCGCTCGCACCACTTGGGCTAACTCCATGGCGGTGCGAATCGGCTGGTCACGACGCCTTTCGACAATCCTGCGAGCGATCCTTCGGCTGTAGCGTTCTTCTCCGTGTTGGTAAATCAAATCTGCTAGGTGTTCTGCGCTCAGCCGTTCCAGTAGCCGCGTTGCCGGTTCGCCTCGCGATGTGTCGAACCGCAGGTCGAGAGGGCCGGTACTGTTGAAACTGAATCCTCGTTGTTCGTCGGCTAGTTGATCGCTGGAGAGTCCTAGGTCGAGGACAATCCCGTTCACGGCCTCAATCTCTAACTCTGCCAGTACCTCTGGCGCCTCGGCGTAGTTGGCGTGAGCGACGGCGACGGGCATGCCCGCCGCCCAACGCTCCGCCTCTTCAACCGGCTGCGTGTCGCGATCCAAACCAATCACACGCCCCGTTGGGCCAACTAGCTCGGCGAGCAGCCGAGTGTGGCCGCCCCCGCCAAGGGTGCCGTCGATGAAGACATCGCCCGATTTCGGGGCGAGGGCTTCAACAACTTCATCAGCAAGAACAGGAACGTGGATCGACATCGGCAATTCGCAGCTGTCGCGGCGAGAGATAGCAGTTGACGCACACCGGGGCAAGCGAGATTCTCACTGCCTGACAGTGCGACACGCTAGCACTTAATCAGAAGCGACGCCATCGGTCGAACGGGGCCGTCGTAATCGGACGTCGGATGCGGGCAGAGGGAGCGTCGACCTCCAGACACTTCCGTGCGTCCAGAGCTAGCGACGACGCCCGTGGTTCAGCGTCGAATAGTCGTTCAGCCGCCCCACGTCCGCACTCGGAACGCATCCCTGCCCGAGTTGAGCCAGCCCGGTTCGAGGAGGGTGTGTGGCCGGCGCCCACCTCGCCCGGGCCGACCAGGCGAGCTGCGGACAGACTCGCCAGTGTTGATTGCGATCGGCAGTCTCAACTTAGACTTTGGCCCGTGACGGTCAACACAAAGGGTCGTGTGCTGGCAATGCCCGTCCGTTCACTGCATGCAGTCGTGAAGCCTGGTTTCGTCCGCCCCGTTTGGAGTAAATCGTTTATAAAAATAAATTTCGCGCAACTTTTTACTTGGCGCTGCTGGCTCCTGCCACAAGCGAGCCGATCGTCATTGAAACGATGGTCCGCTACGATGCTGTCACACACGGATATCAATCCTGTAAGTGGCCACTAACTCGCCCACTTCGCCTCTGACCTTCGCTACTGCCCCGTATGCCCGATTCTGCGACGCCTCTCCAGTACGACCTGCCGAAGGAACTCATTGCTCAGGAGCCGTTATCCAATCGGGTCGACGCACGTCTGCTGGTGGTTGACCGCAAACGCGGCACGATTGAGCACCACCACGTCAGAGACCTGACGGAGTTGCTCGGGGCGGGCGATCGGCTGGTGCTGAACGATACGCGTGTCGTCCCCGCTCAGCTCGTGGGGCGCCGCCTAGAGACAGGCGGCCGCTGGCAGGGGCTGTTTCTCTCAGCCGACGAGCAAAATCACTGGCGAATTGTCTGCAAAACACGCGGACGGTTGAAGGCTGGCGATGCGATCGTTTTGGTAGACCGCGACGGCCGCGATGCCGACAAGCTGTGGCTGCTAGAGCGGCACGACTCGGGACAATGGCTGGCCCACCTGGACTCGGACCGGACGGCAGACGAGGCCTTGGCGACGCTCGGGCGGGTACCGTTGCCGCACTACATTCGTGGCGGCCAGATGGTGGACAGCGATCTCGAATCCTACCAGACGGTCTTTGCTCGCAAGCCCGGCGCGGTAGCGGCTCCCACGGCAGGTCTGCACTTCACCAAGCCGTTGCTCGAATCGCTCGACCATCTCGGCGTGCAATTTTCAGCGGTGACGCTGCACGTCGGCCTGGGCACTTTTCGGCCGATTGCTGATGGCGACGTCGAGAATCATAAGATGCACTCAGAATGGTGCGAACTCTCCCAGACAGCCGCTGATGAAATAAACCAGACTCGTCAGGACGGCGGTCGCGTCGTCGCGGTGGGCACTACGTGCGTGCGGACGCTGGAAACTGCCGCAAGAGCGGCCGCGAAGACCGGCGGAGAACGCTCGCCGCTTGCTGCCTGGGCAGGCTCCACCGACCTCTTCCTTCGGCCGCCGTGCGATTTCTTGGCCATCGACGCCCTAATGACCAACTTCCACTTCCCAGGCACAACGCTACTGCTGTTGGTAGAAGCGTTCGCAGGATCGGACCTGATCAAGAAAGCCTACGAGACGGCGATCGAGGAGCGGTATCGTTTCTACAGCTACGGAGACGCGATGCTTATCGTCTGACCGACGAAAGATCAAAATCCGTCCAGGCCGGGTCGCGGCGGTGGCAGATTGTCGCATAAAGACACGAAAAAACGCGGCTCTTCCCGTAGGGACTGGGGCAGGTAATCCCTAGTGAGAGAAGAGCCGCGCACAAGAACGATCGCTGTGCCGAACTGCTGATCTC
>JBCDCL010000241.1:0-5467 GCA_039182175.1 Planctomycetota bacterium | reverse complement strand
TGATTCGACGCTATGAGTGTTTCGCTTAGTTCACCACTGCGTAGCGTCGAAGTTGTGCACCAGCGGCATGTGGCGGGGCGTCGCGTGCGGGTGTTGAGTGAGCACTTGGCGGAGGCCATCCCTGCCGACTCGACAGTGCTCGACGTCGGCTGTGGCGATGGCGAGATCGCCTGGACCGTCGGCAAGCTGCGGCCCGACCTCGACATTCGCGGCGTCGACGTCTTGGTGCGGCCCGGAACACGCATCCCAGTCGAACCTTACGACGGCGCCACGCTGCCCTACGCAGACAACAGCTACGACGTGGTGACTCTTGTCGACGTGCTGCACCACTGCGACCAACCGGTAGAAACGTTGCGAGAAGCAACGCGAGTCGCCCGGCGAGCCGTGGTGATCAAGGATCACCTGCGGCAAGGTTTTGCCGGCCGGCAGACACTGCGATTCATGGATTGGGTCGGCAACCACCGCTACGGCGTTGCTTTGCCGTACAACTATCTCAGCCCCGCAGAGTGGCAATCCGCTTTCGCCGAAGTCGGCGCCACGGTCGAGTGGCGACGAGATCGCCTCGGCCTGTATCCGGCGCCATTCTCACTACTGTTTGATCGCCGGCTGCACTTTGTTGCCCGGCTAGGGCTTGAGGGCACTTCTGCGGGGCAGTCACCATCGTGAGCCACGCCAGCCCCGACCGCCGTCGCACTTTTTGGCGCCGCACTTCCGTCGGCGCCGTGACAATCGCCATCGCGACATTTGCACTCGGTGCGTTGATCTCAACGCTGCATCCACCTGTGCCCGAGGTGCATGACGAGTTTAGCTACCTGCTTGCAGGCGAGACGTTTGCCGCGGGGCGATTAACCAACCCAACGCATCCTTGCTGGAAGAGTTTCGAAAGTTATCACGTCTTTCATCAACCGTCGTATGCGTCGAAGTACCCACCGGGGCAGGGCCTGTTTCTCGCGGCTGGCATCTTGCTGTTTGGACAGCCGATTGCCGGCGTATGGCTCGCCCAGGCAGCCGCAGCCGCTGCGTGCTACTGGATGCTGAGGGGCAGGGGATCGCCCAAAGGCGCCATGCTCGGCAGCCTTGTTCTTCTGCTACAGCCGAGCATCCAACTCACTTGGGGCCAAACCTATTGGGGGGGATCGGTAGCGATGCTTGGCGGGGCCCTGTTGATTGGCGCCACCATTCGATTAATCAAGCAACCGGCCGCGACGCCGGCCGTGGCGATGGCGCTCGGCGCGCTGGTGCTAGCCAACTCCCGACCTTACGAGGGCGCCGTTGCTTGCCTCGTTTGCGTTCTTTGGACACTGCTTGGTTGGTGGCGCCGCGGCTGGCCCGATTGGCGTGCCGTCGCCAAGCGAGTTGTCCTGCCGCAAATGTCGGTGATGAGCATTGGGCTTGCGGCAATGGCGTTCTACAACTGGCAGGTGACTGGCGATCCCCTCACGCTGCCCTATATGGTTCACGAAGAGCAGTACGCTCTGAGCCCCAACTTCATTTGGCAGGAGCCGGTCGAAGGTCGCACCTACCGCCATCAGGCGATGCAAGACTTCCACGAGAAGTGGGCCCTGCCGTGGCACACCAGTCAGCAAACGCTCGCCGGCTATTTCGATTCCAAACTGAAGGCGACGCTGCTGGCACTGTGGTTTTACTTCCCGATCCCACTCGCCGTGGTCTTCGTCGCCACGCCTTGGATGCGGGGAAAACAGTGCCGCGTTTTGGCCGCAGCCTGTTTGCTCGGCTGGGCCGCGTCGATGGCAAGCGTATGGAGTTGGCCCCATTACTTGGCGCCGCTGGTGGCGCCGGCGTCATTGGCGCTACTCGTCTGGGGGCTGCGAAACATCGCCGTCATGGGCCGACATCGCGGCGTCGGCCGTTGGGTGGTCACGGCGTTGCTGCTGCTACAAGCTACGGTGTTTACCTGCAGTGTCGCGTCGCACGTTCAGAATGAAGACGTGCACTGGCATCACCTGCGGGCGAGCTTCGAGCAGTCCCTCCAAACGCAGCCAGGCAAAGACGTTATTTTCGTCCGTTACACCAAGCCGTATTATTCGACCGCGGAGTGGGTCTACAACGCGGCTGACATTGAGCAGGCAGAAGTCGTTTGGGCACGTGAGACCGGTGACGAGTGCGATCAGCGATTGCTCGATCACTTTAGCGATCGCCAATTCTGGCTGTTGCTGCCCGACGAGCGACCGATGCAGTTCGTGCCGTACGCGCTACGCAACTCTGCGCTCGCTAGCCACGCGGCCGATCGTTCGCCCTGATGCTAAGCGGCCGCACGCGCGGCGTGGCATCGTTGGACAAACGCCGCGTAGTCGTCGGCCGTATCGATTCCCGGCGCGGCATTGGCGATCTGTCCTACCCGAATGGTTTCGCCCGCTTCGAGGACGCGTAGCTGTTCGAGCTTCTCCGCTTGCTCAAGGGGCGACGGCGGCAAGTCGGCAAGACGCAACAAGAAATCTCGCTGGTAGGCATAGAGCCCAACGTGCTGAAAACGCTGCGTGGGATTTTCTGCTGCGACGTTCTCTAGTGGATCGCGAAGGTAGGGGATCGGGCTCCGGCTGAAATACAGTGCCCTGCCGGCATCGTCGAAGACAACCTTGACGTTTGCCGGGTCGGCCACGCGGGCCGGATTGTGAATTGGCGTCGCAAGGGTCGCCATCGCCGCTGTCGAATCCTCTTCGAGCATCGCGACCACTCGGTCAATCGCCGCTGGGTCAAGCTCCGGCTCGTCGCCTTGGAGATTGACGAAGAGGTCGAACTCCGGCCGCTGGCGAGCGACCTCCGCCACCCGGTCGGTGCCACTCACGCAGTCGGGTGAGGTCATCACCGCTTGTCCGCCAGCCGACTGCACGACCGAGAGTATTTCCTCGCTGTCCGTGGCAACAATCACCGACGAGGGCTTCTTGGCGCCTCGGGCCGCTTCGTAAGTATGTAAGACGAGCGGCAAGCCGGTGTCGGCTAGCAGCATCTTTCGCGGCAACCGCGTCGAGGCGAGTCGGGCGGGAATAACAACACAACTGTCCATGCCAGCATCCTTGCAGGCGGGTTCTAAGGGGTAGCGTCACAGACGGGCGGTTGTACTGGCTCCGGGGCGATGACTTCCAGGCCAATCCGGACAAGTCACCACACGCCCGGTGCTGGCGTTTGTGGTTCTGCCTAGTCAGCGTACAATTCGCCAACTGCTTTCGGCGTCGTAGTCTCCCAGGAAACAACCGATTCATGTGTGGCATTGTTGGATATATCGGGCCGAATCACGCGGCAGACTTTTTGATCGAAGGTCTCCGCCGGTTGGAATACCGCGGCTATGACAGCTCGGGCATTGTCACCTTCGAGGGTGACGACCACAGCCAGCTGGCGGTGACCAAGACTGCTGGCCGGATTGACGATCTTGCCAAAGCTCTGCAGGTTACCCCACATAGCGGCACTGCTGGCGTCGGCCACACCCGCTGGGCGACCCACGGCCCCGCCACCGACGAGAATGCCCATCCGCACATCGGCGGCGATCACGAACTCGCTTTGGTCCACAACGGGGTCATCGAAAACTATCGCGAACTCAAGCAGCAGCTCGAAGAGCAGGGCTACGAGTTCAAGACCGCTACCGACAGCGAAGTGGTCGCCCATCTGATCTGCAGCGAATTGGGAAAGATCGTCAAAGGCGAAGCCGCGATCGACGCCGTCCACTCGGACGATCCGCACGCAGAACTGATCGCGGCCGTGCAAGCGGCCACCGCCAAGCTGCGAGGCACCTATGGTCTGGCGGTCATGTTCCGCGACTGGCCCGACGCCATCATCGCCGCCCGGCTGGGTAGCCCGCTGGTGCTGGGCATCGGTCGTGGCGAGCACTTCATCGCCAGCGATGGTTCCCCCCTGGTCGGCCACACCGACAAGATCGTCTATCTCGCCGACCACGAGTTGGCGGTGGTCACCAGCGACTCGATCCGTGTGCTGAGCCGCGACGAGGGGCCAATTGCCCACGATGTGAAGAAGCTCGACATCGACACCAGCCAAGTAGAGCTTGGCGGTTTTCCTCATTACATGCTGAAGGAAATTTTCGAGCAGCCCGAGTCGATCCGCAACGCTCTGCGAGGTCGTCTCGACACCGATGAAGCGACGGCCGTCTTCGGCGGATTGAATCTTACCGCGCAGCAATTGCGGAGTGTCGACCGCCTGGTGCTCACGGCGTGCGGCACCAGTTGGCATTCGGCGTTGGTTGCTGAGTACATGATTGAGACCTTCGCCCGCATTCCCGTGGAGGTGGAGTACGCCAGCGAGCTGCGTTACCGCAACCCCCCGATGTCGCCATCGACGTTGCTCTTCGCCATCACACAAAGTGGCGAAACGATCGACACCCTGGCCGCGATGCGCGAGATCAAACGTAAGGGGCACTCGACGCTCGCTATCTGCAACGTCGTAGGCAGCACGATTGCTCGCGAAGCGGATGGCGGCATTTATCTTTACGCTGGCCCTGAGATCGGCGTCGCGTCTACCAAGGCATTCACATCGCAGTGCGTTGTGCTTTCGCTATTGGCGCTCTACCTGGGCCGGCTTCGCCACCTGAGCTTCGAGGCAGGCCAGCGGATCATTGAAGAGCTAACCGCGTTGCCAGATCAGGTCGAGCAAGCGCTCGAGACCAATAACGAGTGCCGCCGTATCGCCGCCAAGTACTCGGCTTGCGACAACTTTCTTTACCTCGGTCGGCAGTACAATTTCCCCACCGCCCTCGAAGGCGCCCTGAAGCTCAAGGAAATCAGTTACATCCACGCCGAGGGTTACCCCGCGGCCGAGATGAAGCATGGCCCGATCGCGCTGGTCGACGAAAAAACGCCAAGCGTCTTTATCGTGCCGCAGGGTCCGGTTTACGACAAAGTGATCTCGAACATGGAAGAGATCAAAGCCCGCGGCGGTCCTGTGATCGCCGTCGTCGACGAAGCCGACGACCGAGCAGCGAGCATTGCCGACGATGTGATCCGCGTCCCGGCGGTCGCCGACTTTGCCCAGCCAATCGTCACCGCCGTACCGCTCCAGCTATTGGCGTACCACATTGCCGTACTGCGAGGCTGTGATGTCGATAAGCCTCGCAACTTGGCTAAGAGCGTGACGGTCGAGTGATTGGGGATTGGGGATAGGGGATTGGGGATTGGTGATTAGTGACTAGTGACTAGTGACAAGAACTGAACGGGTCCAACTTCGCGTGTCGCAAAACACCCGTCGTCATTGACCTGCTGATCAATTACCAATCACTAATCACCAACCACCAGCCACCAACTTCCGATCACCCGCCACCAAAGCAGCGCCAGTAGAGCAGGGTCGCCACCGTCTTGGCGTCCTCGATTTCGCCTCGCTCGACCATTGCCATCGCGTCATCGAGTGGCACAACGAGGTTTTCGATCTCTTCGCCTGCCTCTCGCTGTGGCTCGCCGGCTGTCAGATCCTCGGCCACGAAGCAGTGCATCCGCTCGTTGAGAAT
>JBCDCL010000240.1:0-5485 GCA_039182175.1 Planctomycetota bacterium | reverse complement strand
AGTCACCAGTCACCAGTCACCAGTCACCAGTCATTCGTCACCAACTGCCACCGCATGCCTCTCTACGAATACCTCTGCCGCGACTGCGATTCGCAGGTCGAACTGTTGGTCCGTTCGGCAAACGAAAAGCCGAACTGTCCCGACTGTGGTAGCGGGCGGCTAATGAAACTGCTGAGCGTGCCCGCGGCGCCTTCGGCCACGCATTCTGCTGGTTCCGACGGCGGCGAGCCGCCGACCGGTCCTTGCGGGTCTGCCTGTGGTTGCTTTCCGCCGGGCTAAATCACGTACTTCACGGCCCAATTAGTTGGCCCAATTGGTCGCTTGACCAGCCCGATCGGATGCCGGGCGACGGCCTACTGCCGGAGCATCGGCGCCGCCGGCACAATCGGAACCGAAGCTCTTGCCGCGTCGCAGTTTACGCAAACCGAGAAAATTGACACCTCTTTTCGGGCCTGAGTATACTGAGGAGACTTCGCAGCCGAGCGGTTCTCGCTCTCCGCTGCGTAGGCCTGGCGACGGAACACGCCCGGCAGAGCCCCCCGCCACGGGGCAAGCTCACTTCTTCCACGGAGGGCTCGCAAGCGTGGGCATCGGCCTCCAAACAGCACAAACTGCTGCCAGCCGGTCCCAACGACACAACCATTATCGGACGCGGCCTGCCAAGCCGCCGTCCCCGGATACAAGCACTTCCCGGACGTAGAGAACCACGATGAGCTTCCTCGGTAAAATCTTCGTCGTGCTCATTTTCATCATGAGCATCATCTTCATGACGCTCGCCGCGGCGGTGTATGGCACGCATCGCAATTGGGAGGACGTCGCCAAGGCGAACGAGCAGAAGCTCCAAGAAGCACGGCAAGAGTTCGACGCCCTCAAAGACCAATACAACCGCGTGGACGGCGAATTACGCCGCCAGATTGCTGCCGGCTTGCAGCAAATTCGCAAACTCGAAAGCGAACGCGAACGGCTCGCCGGGCGGAACCTGCAAATCCAGGCCGAAGTCGACCAATTGACCGAAGCCAATCGCGAGGCGACGGCCGCCGTCACCGCGACCGAGCAAAACAACGCCCGCATCACCGAAGAGAACGAAGGCCTACGTAGCGAGATTCGCACCAACCAAGTGGCCGCCGACGAAGCTTTCCGCAAGGCACTTGCCGCGACCGAAGAGGTGAACGACCTCGCCGGCCAAGTCGAAATTCTCGGCGAACGGGCCGCTGACCTCGTGCAGCAAAATGCCTCGATGAAGTTCGCAATGGAAGAAAACGGCTTGAACCCCGACTTGCCGGCCGACGCCGTCAAGCCGCGTGTCGATGGCTTTGTTAGCGCCGTCCGCCGACGCGGCTCGACCAAGCTGGTAGAAGTCACCATCGGCTCGGACGATGGCTTGCGGGTTGGTCACACCGTCGAGGTCTTCCGCAACGCGAAATACCTCGGCCGGGTCGAGATTCTCAAGACTTCGCCTGACCGTGCTGTCGGTCGCATCGACACCAAATTCCAAGAAGGCAGAATCCAGGAGGGCGATCGTGTCGCAACCCGACTCCGGCTTGGCTGAACCATCGCCCCGTGGCGTCATTGTTCAAAAGCCTAAGACCAACATTTACACGGTCATGCTGATCGTCTCCCTCGTGGCGATGATCATGGCGTGCGTTTTTCTCTACCTCGAGATCGGCGAATACGGCGGCTTCGGTTCGTAGCGTCCGAGCACTTGATCGCAGTACGTTCGAACGCCAAGCGAGCAGCAGACCCATCGCGGTGGGCTGCGTCGTTTGAAGAATCGCCCAGCTGTTACTAGGCGCCTGGGTGGTTTGCCGACTCCCGGACTGCGATGGTAGGATAATCGCATCTCGTCTTTTCCGCTCGACGCCTGCTGCTGTCTCGGCGGCGTCTCTTCGCACCAACCTGCCCCGGGGTACTAAGCAGCATGGATGAATTCTCTCGACGCACGTTTGTTCAACTGGGCGCCGCGGCGGCGGCAGCCACTGCGGTCGCTCAAACGCCGCGGACGGACGCCAACAACACCCTGCGGGCGGCAGTGCTGGGCGTGAATGGGCGTGGCAAGCGGCATGTGCAAGCCCTCGAAAATATGCCCGGCGTCGACGTGGCGGTGCTGTGCGACCCCGATGCAGAACTGCTTGGCAAGCAGTCGCTAGAGTTTGAACGTGCCTACGGCCGGAAAGTCGAAACCGAACAAGACCTGCGGCGTGTCAACGATCGCGACGACATCGACCTGGTCTGCATCGCCACGCCCAACCACTGGCATGCCTTGGCCACGATCTGGGCGTGCCAGGCTGGCAAAGATGTCTATCTCGAAAAGCCGGGCACGCACAATCTGTACGAAGGCCGCCAGATGATCGCGGCGGCCAAGAAGTACAACCGCATCGTCCAGCACGGCGTGCAGTTGCGATCGAATCCCGAATTGCAACGCGCTGTCGCTTTGCTAGGCGAGGGCGTTATCGGCGATGTCTATATGGCCCGCGGCGTCGTGTTCCGCCGCCGTCCGTCGATCGGTAAAAAGCCCAACGAGCCGGCGCCCAGCACACTCGACTGGGACCTTTGGCAAGGTCCGGCCGAGGAGCGAGAATTCTCCCGCCGGCTGGTTCACTACAACTGGCACTGGCACTGGGATTACGGCAATGGCGACGTCGGCAATCAAGGCACGCACGAAACCGACATGTGCCATTGGGGCCTCAGTGCAACGGTTGACGCCGACGACAACTACGGCATTGGCCTTCCCAACCAAGTCCAAGCGATGGGCGGTAAATTTTTGTGGGACGACGATAAGGAGACGCCCGACGTTAACTCGTCCGCCTACACGTTTGCCGACGCCAACAAGCTGATGGAGTTTGAAGTACGCCCCTGGCATACCAACGCCGAGGCAGGCGTTTCGGTCGGCAACCTGTTTTACGGTTCCGAAGGCTACATGGTGGTCAACGGCTACAACAGCTTCGCCACGTTCCTTGGCGACCAAGGCACGCCCGGTCCGAGCGGCACATCGGACGATCCGGTCGATCGCCACTTTGCGAACTTTGTCGACGCTGTTCGTGCAGGCAATCCCGAATTGCTCAACGGCCCGATCGAAACAGCACACACCAGTTCGGCCTTGGCCCACCTAGGCAACATCGCCTACCGCGTTGGGCGGCGACTGGAGTTTGATCCGCAAACCGAAACGTTTGCCGGCGACACCGAAGCGAATGCCATGCTTACGCGTAACTACCGGTCGCCCTTTATCGTTCCCGAAGTGGTGTAGGCAGCGATTCGATTCGAACGGTGGCCGCGCAGTCAGAGCCAGCTTGGTCCAGCGTTGACAATCGCCTGTCGGGTGGCCAAAACAGTGACTCGCGTCGACGCTAGGCGACGCCGCCGTTTCTCGCGTCCCGGGCCCCTTGATGAATCTAAACGATCTCGCCACGCCGCTTGCCGACGCAATCGTGAACGAGGTTTGGCGTTTGCGTTTTGATCTCCACCAAATCGACGGCGCCCGCGTAGTGGACTGTGGCGTGTCCGCGAAAGCTGGCCTAGAAGCTGGCCGGCGCCTGGCAGAAGTCTGCCTCGCCGGGCTTGGCGAAGTCACCATCACTCGCGGCGATGCGAGCCTGTTCGATGGTCCCAGCGTCGTGGTCCGCACTGATCACCCGCTCGCCGCCTGTATGGCGTCGCAGTACGCCGGTTGGGCGATCGAGCAGCAAGTTGCGGACGAAACGTACTTCGCCATGGGTTCCGGCCCCTTCCGTGCTGCTGCCGCTCGCGAACCGTTGTTCGAAGAATCGACACTGGCGCCCTTCGCCGAGAAGGCAACGCACGTCGTCGGTTGCCTGGAGAGTTCCTCCCTCCCGCCAGCGGAGGTTTGCCAAGAACTCGCCGAGAAGTGCGGCGTCGCGGCGAAAGACCTGACGCTGCTGGTTGCCCCCACCAATAGCCAAGCGGGCGCGGTCCAGGTCGTCGCACGCAGTATTGAAACGGCTCTACACAAACTGCATGAGCTAGATTTCGATCTCTCGCGAATCGAAAGTGCGTGGGGCTCGGCTCCGTTGCCGCCGGTGGCGGGCGACACAATGACCGGCATCGGTAGGACGAATGACGCCGTGCTCTATGGCGGTCATGCGGTGCTGTATGTCCGCGGCGACGATGCATCGCTTGCCGAAGTCGGCCCGCAGACGCCCAGTTCCGCGTCGCCCGACCACGGCCGGCCGTTCCACGAAATCTTTCAAGATTACGACAACGACTTCTACAAGATCGACAAGTTGCTGTTCAGCCCCGCGATGATCACGCTCGTAAATCTGGACACAGGCGTCACCCATCGCTTTGGCGGCTACGAGCCAGCGGTGCTCGCCCAGTCTTTTGGGGCCGAAACGCTTACTTCGAGCTGAGCTAGTTGAGCAATGAATCGCTCGCTGCTGATTGCTGTCGTAGGAAAGGTAGAGGAGAGCCGGATGTCAAAGCCGCTTACAAAGCGATCTATCGTGGTGGCCTCAGGTTGCCTGATGGCTATCCTGCCACGCACCGGCGACGCCTGCACGTCGTTTTGCCTCTCACAAGATGGCGCCGTGATGGTTGGCAACAACGATGACTGGTTCAGCGTGTCGGCCTACTTGGTCGTGAACAAACGAGGCGTGACGAAGCAGGCCTTCGTGCCAACGGAAGACCCACCGCTGCGTTGGACTTCAAAGTACGGGAGCGTCACGGTCGATTACAATGCGATTGGCATCCCTTCCGCGGGGATGAACGAAGCTGGTTTGGTAATCGACGAGCTTTTTCCCGGCGCCTTGAATATCGAATACGAGCCAAAGGACGAGCGGCCGGAAATTGACGAGGTCCTTTGGATTCAATACCAGCTCGATACGTGTGCGACGGTCGAAGAGGTCCTGCAAACGCGAGACTCAGTAAGAATCGTTCCTTACTACTGGCATTCGCACTATTTCGTTTGCGATCGCACGGGCGCCGCGGCGGCGATTGGTTTCGCCCAAGGCAAGATGGTGGTCCACCGACTTCCACCGGCAAGCGTGCAGTGCTTGGCGAACCGTCCCTACCCCAGGGATCTCGCAGCCCTGCAGAATGCCGACACGGACAACGCGACGCCACACAAACCGGGTTCCTCGCCGGCACGCTTCCAAGCGGCAGCAGAGCGAACCGGGCAAGCTGAGCTTAGTCAAATCCAAAAGCCGCATCACGAGTACGCCTTTGACGTACTCAAGGCAGCATCCACGCATGCGACCGCCATCAGTTGGGTCTACGATCCGGTCGGCCAGAAGATCCATTATCAAACCAATCGCGATGGCAAGCGGCGATCGGTCGACCTGACCCAGTTCGATTATCGCAGCGAGACCCCGATGTTGGTCGTTGACGTCAACCATGAGCAGGCGGGCGATATCACCTCGGCCTTTGAACCCTATCGTCCCGAAGTCAACCAAAAACTCGTGTGGCAAACCATCAAGGACTGGCGGAAGCATGGATTTGCACTGCACATCAAAGACGCCGACGTCGAGCGTTT
>JBCDCL010000239.1:0-5486 GCA_039182175.1 Planctomycetota bacterium | reverse complement strand
GTCGACCGTCTTCAGCATCGCCGCCAGATGGGGGTTATTTCGCGAAGCGTATTGCCCGTCGCCAGCTTCTGGCTTCTGACCGAACTGATCAACAAGATCGGGTTTGCCCAATAGCGACGTGCGAACCGCGTAATGGCTAATGTAGAGAAAGAACGGCTGCTCGCGAGGCTTCTGCAGGAAGTCGACCGCTTCGGCGTTGACCCGGTCGACCAAGTACTCGGCGCCGTTTTTCGGTGACTCACCTGTGGATGATGTTGGCCGGGCCGGCAGTTTGGGATCGACCCGCGTGTACGGATGAAAGTAGCTGCCGGCTCCGATGCCAACTTGCTCCGACACCGCCACGTGGGCGAAGCCATGCTTAGCCGGCCCAGAAACAACCCGATTACGCCGGTAGCCTGAAAGATGCCACTTGCCAACCATGCCCGTGTCGTAGCCAGCCGATTGAAACAGCTCTGGCAGCGTCAGAATCTCGGCTGGTATCTGCCAGTTCGAAGTCGGCCGCAAGTAATTCGTCAGACCCGCTCGCGCCGGCGACTGTCCCGTCATTAGGGCGACGCGCGTCGCCGTACCAATTGGCCCCGCGGCGTACGCCTGAGTGAAACGCATACCACCTTTTGCTAGGCGATCTATGTTCGGCGTCTCGTTGAACTTGTTCCCATAGCAACCGAGTTCGGCCCAACCCAGATCATCGACCAGAATAAAGACCACGTTGGGCGGATCGAGCGGTTCGCTTTCAGGTTCGTCATCGGCGGCTACGTCTGGCTCGACAGACTCGTCGCCGTCCGACTCCGCGATCTCGGGAGCAGGCGTTTCCGCGGCTGGTTGGCTCTTCGTAGCGGCAGTCGTATCGAACGCCAACAGCAGTGCCACTAACCACGACAGCGTGACGAAACAAAGACGGCCAACCAATGTCGCGGGGGGAAATCGATTCTGTGAGTCGTCGGAGGGAAGCAAGACGCGTACGCTTATGTGTCTTCAAGGGTGAAATACCGAGCTACGACTTTACAGGCGGCAGCCCAAGCTTTCGGCAGATCTCTTCGTTGACTTTGGGAATCGTCTGCATACCGTCGATCTCGATTACCAACTCTTTGTGCATGAAGAGTTCGAGAATTGGTTCGGTCTGCACGTGGTAATCGGCGATGCGCGTTCGGACGGCTTCTTCGAAGTCGTCGGGCCTTGGCGCTAGCTTGTCGCCACAAACGTCGCAAACGTCTTCCACCGCCGGGCGGTGGTGTATCAGGTTGTAGTCGAGTCCGCACCCCTGGCAGAGTCGGCGCCCGAGGACCCGCTTAAGAACGACTTCGTCCGTTACATTAAGCAGAATAACCGCGTTGATGTCGTAAGACTCGAGAAAAAACTCCGCCTGCACGCGGTTTCGTGGAAAGCCGTCGAGCACGAATCCGTAGTTCCAGTCATGCTCTTCCAGCCGGGTGCGGACGACGTCGTCGACGATGTCGTCAGGCACCAGTCGGCCAGCGTCGACGATCCGCTTAATGCGGGCCGCCAGCTTGGTGTGGTACTGAATATGCCAGCGGAAGATGTCGCCGACGCTGATATGCGTGACGTCGTATTTGTCGGCGAGCAGCTTTGCCTGGGTCCCTTTACCGCAGCCCGGGGGGCCTGCGATCACATACTTCCGCATGGCGGTTCTCCACGGATGCAACACCATGCATTATGCATCACCCGCTCTCCTGGGCCCAGCGCCGCCGACTCGGCTCAACGGCGAGCCGAGGGCAGCAAAAAAGCCGCAGGCGGCTACGACCGCCCACGGCTCACGCGAGACTCTGTTTTGTTACTCAAGTTTTAGGACTGGCGGCAAAAATCGCCTAGAGCAGAATGTCGAACGGATCCTTCTCGACCCGGTCGTCCTCGTCCAGCAGCAGGTAATCGGCAAAGCCGTCTTCGGCCATGATGACATCGGCGCCGAGGCCGCCGACGAAGATATCCGTATCGGCGCCACCATCGAGATAGTCATTGCCATCGCCGCCTAGCAGCAGATCGACGCCTGTGCCACCGAAGATTTTGTCGACATGGGCGCCACCGATTAGGACATCGTTGCCCTGACCGCCGTACAAGTAGTCTCTACCGGCGCCCCCTTCGAGGCGATCGTTACCGGCGCCGCCCACCATCGTGTCGCGGCCGCGACCGCCGATCAGGGTGTCGTTCCCCATGCCGCCATCCATGCCGTCATGGCCGTGGTTGCCATGCAGCGTGTCGTCGCCCCACATGCCGAGCAAGATGTCGTTGCCAATCCCGCCACGCAGGAAGTCGTCAGTACGCGTCAGGGCATCATCGAACGCAGCGACGCTGACTAGGCGGACATTTGACGCGCCGACCTCGGCCACTTCGCCGGGCGCCGCATCAATAAGTAATGCATACCGATTTAGGTTGGGAATCCCTGACTGATAGGCATCGGCGGTGAGAATTGCCGGCGCCTCTTCGCGACCAACGGCGTTCGACAGATCGAACGGATCGCCGAGAATTACATCGTTGCCGGCTCCGCCGTCGACTTTGTCGGCGCCCCAACCGGCGAGAATCCAGTCGTTGCCGCCACCGCCACGCACGCCATCGTCGCCGCGACCGGCCAGGATCAGGTCGGCATCGGCGCCGCCGTGAATGATGTCGTCGCCATTGCCGGCTAGCAGCACATCGCTGCCACTGCGGCCTTCGACGAAGTCGTTACCGGCGCCCGTGTTGGCGTATTTGCGAGCGTAGTCGATTAGCGATGTGTAGTCGTCGGGCACATCGTTGGTGGCGTCGCCAAAGACCCAATCGTGGCCACGGCCACCGTCTAAGCGATCGTCCCCGTCGCCACCGGCGATGGCGTCGTTGCCGGCGCCACCTCTAGCGGTGTCGTTTCCGACGCCGCCGACGAGCGCATCATGACCCCACATGCCGAGCAGCGTGTCGTTCCCTTCGCCGCCAAGGAGTAGGTCGTTACCGAAGCCGCCGGCGATGCGATCGTTTCCGGGGCCGGCGTCGACCAGATCGTTGCCAGAGCCTGCAGCCACCCAATCATTACCCTCGCCTGCGTAAATCTCCGCGTTCTGCAGCACGTTGCGAGCGAAGTGAATGCGATCGTTTCCACCGCCGGCACGCACCAGGATTTTTTCGATCTGGGCGTTGTTGTACGACTCGGTTTCGCCGTTGACCGTAACGAGCAGTCGCTGGTCGTCGACACGCACGCGAATCGTGTCGGCCCGATCGGTCCCTTCGACAACAAGGATGCCAACCGGCGGCCCGATGGGTAAAGGCACGTCGCCGTCGACACTGGCGGGGCCGACAATTGCGGGCCCCACACTGGCGGACACGTCAACTGGCATGAAGTCCGCCGCAAGCAAGGTGCGTTCTTCGAGTGCTTCCACACACGCTAGCCGGCGACCGCTACGACGATTGCGATTTGATTTCCGCGACTGCTTCTTCATCTGTCCGTCCCTCAGAAAAGGCGTCGCCCCAAGCGAGGGCTGCGAACGGCGCCGGTGAGAAGAACCGATGGGCGCGATGTCCGCGAGCCTTCGTCTGGCCCTGCGTAGCGCATCCTGGCAAGCGCGGTGGTGCGGAGCAATAAGAATGTCGCCCCTTTCGCGAATCGGGACAGATTCGTTGGAGGTTCTAGTTGCCGCTCGCGCGGGCTGTTGCATCCTGACCCGCTCTGCCGAATTCAACGCAGCGAAATAAGGCGACGCCTGTTAAGGAGTCTCACAATAAGACGCAACTACTAAACCGCGTCGCTCTCGTACGGTCGTACGAGCTGTGCCGATGCTACCGGCTAGGATGCGGGGTGAATCTGTGTTGCTTTCTCGCAACATGCGGCAGGTGAGGTAGGCTTGCGAGGTTGCTTACGTCCCTTCGCTTTGCTCCCTGCCGCTACCCCATGTCTGACACGCCCACCTTACCGATCGCAGCCGAAGCCTTGCCATCGACACAAGCTCCCACTTCGGACGAGATGCTGCGACGACTACGCGACGCCGAGCGGGCGATTCGCGATTGCTTGGCGGACTACGACTCCGACGCAGCCACTAGCGATGAGGCGACGCCGGCGACGCTCGAGTTGTCGGTCGTTATGCCCTGCCTGAACGAGGCCGAAACGCTGGCCACTTGCATTGAGAAGGCCCAGCAAGCGATGCAGCAGGCGGGCATCGTGGGCGAAGTCATCGTGGCCGACAACGGCAGCACTGACGGCTCGATAGAAATCGGCCAGCGGCTTGGCGCCCGCGTGGTGAACGTCGCCGACAAGGGGTATGGCGCCGCGTTGATGGGCGGCATCGAGGCGGCTCGCGGCAAATTCGTCATCATGGGCGACGCCGACGATAGCTACGACTTTCTAGAGATTCCTAAATTCGTCGCCAAGCTTCGCGAGGGGCATGCCCTGGTTCAAGGTTGCAGACTGCCTTGGGGCGGCGGCACTGTGAAGCCTGGCGCCATGCCGGTGCTGCATCGCTGGTGGGGCAATCCCATGTTCACGTTAATGGTCCGCCGAATGTTTGGCGCCCCCGTCAACGATGTCTACTGCGGCTTGCGTGGGTTTACGCGGGAACTGTACGACTCGCTCGATCAACGTTGCACGGGCATGGAATTCGCCACCGAGATGATCATCAAGAGTAGCCTGTTTGGCGTCGACATTGCCGAGGTGCCAACCACGCTGCACCCCGACGGCCGTAAGGCGCACGCTCCGCACTTGCGTACGTTTCGCGATGGCTGGCGGACACTACGGTTCTTTTTGATGTACAGCCCGAAGTGGTTGTTCTTGATCCCAGGCGCGTTGCTATGCCTCGTTGGCTTGCTTGGCTACGGACTCGCGATGCCTGGCGTGACGATCGCCGGGGCGACGCTCGATGCCCACACGCTGCTGGTGGCAAGTTTGTCGCTGCTGCTTGGCTATCAAGCACTGCAGTTTGGCGCCTTCGCCAAAACGTTTGCGGTGAGCGAAGGCCTCCTGCCAGAGAGCCGTGGCATGAAGTGGTTCCGCGAGGCGGCAACGCTTGAACGGAGCTTGCTAGTTGCCGGCGGCGCCGTGGCGGCGTCGGCCATCTTGCTGGGGTCGGCCGTCGCCCAGTGGCGTGCCGTTGGTTTTGGGCAGCTTGATTACGCCACCACGATGCGGTGGGTCATCCCCGGCGTAACGTTGGCGGCCCTCGGCTGCCAGACGATGTTCTCCGGGTTCTTCCTCAGCATCCTGCGGATGGCTCGGAAGTAGCGAGTAGACAGACGTCAGACATCGGACGTCAGACATCAGACGACGGACGACAGATATCGGACGTCAGACATTGGACGACGGACGTCGGACGACAGACATCAGTGGTTAGAGATTTTCGTTACTAGAAACTTTATGCAGTTCACTTGGCTGATTCGACGCTATGAGTGTTTCGCTTAGTTCACCACTGCGTAGCGTCGAAGTTGTGCACCAGCGGCATGTGGCGGGGCGTCGCGTGCGGGTGTTGAGTGAGCACTTGGCGGAGGCCATCCCTGCCGACTCGACAGTGCTC
>JBCDCL010000238.1:0-5487 GCA_039182175.1 Planctomycetota bacterium | reverse complement strand
GCAAACTCGCTCATGCCGACTTGCTTGAGGCACTCGTCGGCAGTTTGTTTCTCCTTTGCGCCGGGACGTCGAAACCAACCGAGCTTGCCGTATACACCCATGAGCACGACATCGCGGACGGTGACGGGAAACTCCCAGTCGACCGACTCTCGCTGCGGCACGTAGCCAATCAGTTTGCGTTGGTCATCGTAGGGCTGGCCGTAGATTTCGACGCGGCCGCTTGCCAGACCTACAAGCCCGAGAATTGCCTTGATGAGTGTCGTCTTGCCGGCGCCGTTGGGCCCAACGATGCCGACGAGCTGCCCCTCGGGGATTTCGAAGTCGACGTTCCACAGCACCGGCTTGCGGCGGTAGGCGACGGTGAGGTCGTGGACTTCGAGCGCAGGTTCAGACAATTCGCGAGCGTGGGCTAATGGATGGAAACCATGCCAAGCGGAAGTGTAGCATATGCTACATTCTGCCGTCTCGCAATCAGAAGGCCGTTTGGCAATCAGAAGACTGGCGAGCGTGGCCGCCTACTTGCCGCCGAGCCCGCGGACGATCGCATCGACGTTGGAACGCATCATGCCTTCGTAGGTGTCGGCGCCATCTTCGGGCTTGCCGAGGGCGTCGGCGTAGAGTTCTTCGCCGATTTTGACGTCATGCCCCGCCTGACGGCACGGCTCGATCACGGCTTCGATCAAACGATCCGAAGAGGATGACTCGGCGAAGATCGCGGGCAATTGGCGGTCGATAATCAACTGCACAACTTCGTCCATACGGCCGAGCGACACCTCATCTTCGGTGCTTATGCCTTTCATGCCGACCGATTCTAGCCCATACGCCTTGCTGAAATAGCCAAACGCATCGTGCGCGGTGACCAACAAGCGATGCTTCTCGGGCAGCGATTCAATCTCAGCTCGGCAGTAGGCGTCAAGTTCTAGCAACTTGTCTTGATAAGCTTTGGTCGCCTCTCGGTAAGTTGCCGCGTTTTCCGGATCGATCTCTGCCAGGCGATCGCCGACGACCTCGGCGCAGTCGGCCCATAGCGCCGCATCGTGCCAAACATGGGGATCGGCAAAGCCATCGAATTCCCTGGGGAAGCGAAGCCGCTCGTCTTTGGCTTTCTCGAGTCGCTCCGTCACCGCGTACACAGGATGCCGCTGGCCACGCCGCTCGAGCACTTCCGCCATGCGGCCTTCTAGGTGTAACCCGTTGTAGAAGACAATGTCGGCAGCAGCGATTTTCTGCATGTCCGACGGAAGTTCTTTGTACAGATGAGGATCAACGCCGGGCCCCATCATCACGTCAACCGTGCCGAGATCGCCCGCGATGTTGCGGACCATATCGCCCACAGGACCGGTGGTGGCCACAACTTGCAGCTTGCCGTCACCGGCGGGTTCGCCGCTTGAGTCGGCAACTGAGTTGTTGCAGCCAATAATTCCGGCAAGGGCAGCAACCGGCGCCAGAGCGAAGGCGATCCGGCGCCAGATCGAGTTATTACCGAGGGAATTTGTCACGGGGAACTGCTTTCTTCCGCACGTCGGCGGTGGTTAATTTCTGAGCGAGACAAGCAAACGAGACTAAGTCTCAAAAAAGCTATGCCTGCAGCCTGCAAAGTGTCAAGGCGGGCCATCTGTACGGTTTACTCGGTTGCGGGCATACACGCCGGTTGGCGGGTCGTAACCTATTTGCGGACTAATAGTTATCGCAATTTGACCAAGGCGGCCCACAGCGGTAAATTGCCCTAGCAGGCGACGGGTGACTTTGGAGTGACCCTTCGCCGAGCTTCGCGATGCAGCAGACAGGCTGGCAATGTCCCTAACCTACTACAAGCGATACCGAATGGAGTGTGATCTGCGACGCATGCAGATCCCACTGTCGTTGCCGGCGGGGTATCGGTTGATTGCTTGGACGCCCGATCGGGTGGTCGAGCACGCCGAGACCAAGTACAGCAGCTTTCGCCACGAGGTCGATTCGCAGGTCTTCTCCTGCCTGTCACGCCGCGAAGGCTGCCTGGAACTGATGCAGGAGATCAGCCAAAAACCCGGCTTCCTGCCCGAAGCGACTTGGCTGATTCAGTACGTTGGCGTTCCGCACAAGCCAGAGTACTGCGGCACGATTCAAGGTGTCCGCGTCACGCCACGCTACGGCGGCATTCAAAACGTCGGCGTCACGGCAGAGCATCGCGGGCGAGGGCTGGGGCGGGCATTGGTTGCCGCCGCCCTGCTCGGTTTTCAGCAAGCGGGGCTGCAGCGAGCTTTTCTCGAAGTGACGTCGCAGAATGACGCCGCCGTGCAGCTTTACCGCCAGCTCGGCTTTCGGCAGGTGAAGACGCTGTATAAAGCGGTCGAGGTTGCATACACGTCGACTGCGGGGTAGCTTCGCACGCTCGCCGCACGCGATTGGGTAGAATGATATTGCGTGCATCGTTCTCCCATGCGGTGGCAATTTGCTTTGCAAAAGGACACTGAGTGACCACGTCGATCAAGACTCTAGAACTGCCTAACGGCATGGTGCTGGTCGGCGAACCCGATACCTCATTCGAGTCGGCGGCGTTCCATTTGCTGGTTCCAGCCGGTTGCGTGAACGATCCGGTTGATCAAGCTGGCATCGCTTCGCTGACGTGCGAGATGATGATGCGTGGCGCCGGCACGCGTGACAGCCGGGCGTTGGTCAACGACTTGGAAAACCTCGGCATCGACCGTAGCGAATCGGTGGGAGTCTCCCAGGCGGTTTTCACCGGCTGCGGCATCGCCGCCAACCTGCCGGCAGCCCTTGGCATCTATGCCGACATTGTCCGCCGGCCACATCTACCGGCTGAGCAACTTGATGCCGGCCGGGCGGTATGCTTGCAAGAGCTACGCGGCTTGGAAGATGAACCCTCGCAAAAGCTGATGCTGGAACTCCGCCGCCAGCATTATCCGCCTCCCTGGGGACGATCGAGCCACGGCGATGCCGCCGTACTCGAGCAGGCGACGATCGAACATGTGCAAGGTTTTCATCAGTCGCATTACCAACCGCAAGACGCGGTCTTGGCACTGGCGGGTTCGTTCGATTGGGCAGAACTGTGCGATACGGTCGAGCAGCTTTTCGGCGATTGGCAGAGCAAATCGCAGCCGTCCGATGTCGAAGTCGAGGAAATTCCCGCCGTCTCGCACGTGCCGGATGACACCAACCAGTGCCATATCGGGATCGCATTCGATTCGATTCCGTACCGCGAGCCCGATTACTTCCAGGCTTGGGCGGCAGTGGGGGTGTTGTCGGGCGGGATGAGTTCGCGTCTGTTCACCGAAGTTCGCGAACGCCGCGGCCTTTGCTACACGGTCAGTGCGTCGCTGCAGTCCCAACGCGATCGCGCGGCGGTGTTTGCCTACGCGGGCACCACGGCGGAGCGTGCTCAAGAGACACTGGATGTCACCTTCGCCGAACTGACCAAACTAGGCGAAGGGGTTACGCAGCAAGAACTCGACCGACTTAAGGCGCGAATCAAAAGCAGCCTGATTATGCAGCAGGAGTCGACCAGCAGCCGCAGTGCGTCGCTGGCCCGCGATTGGCGTCACTTGGGACGGGCGCGGCCGGTCGAAGAGCTTGCCCAGATCGTCGACGAGATCACCGCCGATAGCATCAATAGCTATCTGCGAGAGCACCCGCCCTCGGGATTCACGATCGTAACGCTCGGCCCGGAGCCACTGAAGTCGCCGGTTTAGCCCCGTCGCCTAAACTGACGATAGCGGCTGAGAATTTCTTGACACGCATTCGCCAACGGCCAGAAAAGAGACGCGTGGAGTTCAAGCAACACCAACTACCGAACGGCTTAGAAATCGTCGCCGAGTGCAATCCGCAGGCGCATTCGACGGCGCTCGGATTCTTCGTGCGCGCCGGGTCGCGTGATGAGTCGGACGATATTGCTGGCGTGAGTCATTTCCTCGAACACATGATGTTCAAAGGAACGCCGCGGCGTTCGGCTGACGATGTGAATCGTGAGTTCGACGAAATGGGCGCCCACTACAACGCCTACACGACGGAGGAGCACACCGTTTACTACGCCTCGGTACTGCCCGAGCACCAATTGACGTGCGTCAAGCTGCTTGCCGATATCTTGCGGCCGAGTCTGCGTGAAGACGACTTCGACATGGAAAAGAAGGTCATCCAGGAAGAGATCCAGATGTATCTCGACCAACCGCCATATGGCATGGATGACTACGTAAAAAAACTCTGCTTCGGCGACCATCCGATCTCGCGAAGCGTGCTCGGCAGCGTGCAGAGCATTGATGAACTGTCAGTCGATCAGATGCGGGCTTACTTTGCTTCGCGCTACGGACCAAAGACGGTGACACTGGCGGCAGCGGGGAACGTAGACTTCGACGCATTGGTCGCGGAAGTGACCGAGGCTTGTGGCGGTTGGGAGCCGACCGGCGCTTCGCGGGAAGCGATTGTGCCAACGCAGGCGAATCTCTTCGAGTCCGTGACGATCGACGCCGCCACGCAGCAATACGTGCTGTGGTTGTCGCAAGGTCCAAATGCCGAGGACGAAGATCGCTACGCCGCCAAGCTTCTGGCGACGGTGCTAGGCGATGACTCGGGCAGCCGGATGTATTGGGATTTAGTTGATCCGGGGTTGGTCGAGTCGTGCAGCCTGGGGCACTACGAGTACGAAGGTGTCGGCATGTTCTACACGTGGATGGCCTGCTCGCCCGCCGACGTGCAAGACAATCTGGCCCGGTTGAATACGCTACTCGGCGAAGCCGCCACGCAGGCGGTGACAGCGAAAGAACTGGACCAGGCTCGCAACAAAGTGAAGTCGCGCGTCGTGCTGGGCAGCGAACGCCCTCGTAGCCGGCTGTTTAGCGTCGGCGGCAATTGGACTCATCGTGGCGAATACCGCAGTACGAGCGACGATCTGGCAGCGCTCGACGCGGTGACGATCGCCGATACGCAGCGAGTGATCGAGCGGTTTCCGCTTAACACAGGTGCCATCGTCACTGTGGGACCGGAAGAACGGGTGCCGGCGCCGGCCGGTTTCGCCATCGCCTAGCCGATGCCACGAGACAATCGAGTACTACCCGCGGACTGATGCCTAACTTCACCGAACAGTTGCAATGCATCGTTGGCGACAACGCCACGGTCGGCTTGGTTATTGTCGACCACGGCTCGCGACGTCAGCAGAGCAATGCCCTGCTCGACGAAGTGGTGGCAATGTTCAAGCAAACGACCGGCGCCACGCTCGTCGAACCGGCTCATATGGAACTCGCGGAGCCTTCGATCGCCACAGCGTTTGACCGCTGCGTCGAGCAAGGGGCCGACTGGGTGGTGGTCTTCCCGTACTTCTTGTCGCCCGGCCGGCACTGGCATGCCGACATCCCTCAGCTAGCCGCTGAGGCCGCCGCAAAACACCCGGGCGTCAGGCATCTAGTGACCGCGCCGCTTGGCTTGCACGAGGGGATGGCAAGCATCATGCAGGATCGCATGACGCACTGCCTATCGCGTGTGCTCGGCCAGGCAGAT
>JBCDCL010000237.1:0-5490 GCA_039182175.1 Planctomycetota bacterium | reverse complement strand
TACGGCTTGCCGATCGGCGGCGTGCTGGCGTGCGAGAATGCGGTGATTCCCTACGCGGTGGGCGTCGACATCGCGTGCCGTATGAGACTCTCCGTGCTCGACATGCCGGTGACGTCGCTCACCGGGTCGTCGGGCCAGCAGCGTCGCAATCTCTATCGCGAAGCACTGCAAGGCGGCACGCGGTTCGGCGTTGGTGTCGAGCACACGCCTAAGCAAACCCACGCCGTGCTCGACCGCGACTGGTCGGTCACCCGGGTGACGCGTGAGAAGAAAGACACTGCTTGGAAACAGCTCGGCACTTCGGGTTCTGGCAATCATTTTGTCGAGTTCGGCGTGCTGACACTCGAGGCTCGCGACGACCACCTCGGTTTGGATGCTGGCCAGTACGTGGCCCTGATGTCGCACAGTGGTAGCCGAGGCGTGGGCGCGGCGGTTTGCAGCACCTACAGCGCGATCGCGCAGCGGCTGCTTCCCAAGCGGCACAGAGACCTTGGGCGACTGGCGTGGTTATCGCTCGATACTCAGGAAGGCCAAGAGTATTGGGCGGCGATGAATTTGATGGGCGAGTATGCCGCCGCCAACCATGCAGTGATCCATCGCCTGGTTACCAAGCTGCTGGGCGCCCGGATCGTCGCGGGCGTGGAGAATCACCATAACTTTGCCTGGAAGGAAGTGCATCAGGGCAGAGAGTTAATCGTGCATCGAAAAGGCGCCACGCCAGCAGGGCAGGGCGCCTTGGGCGTAATTCCCGGCTCGATGGCCGACCCGGCGTTCGTGGTCCGTGGCCGGGGCAATCCGCACAGTCTCCACTCCGCATCGCATGGCGCCGGCCGGCGGATGAGCCGTCGCCAAGCAAAGGACACTTATCGCTTCAACGGCGTGAAGAACGATCTGGCCGCCCGCGGCATCGATGTTCTGGCTGCTGGATCGGACGAAGTGCCTGGCGTCTACAAAGACATCCGCCAAGTCATGGCCGCCCAGCAAGATCTTGTCGAGGTGATCGCAAGGTTCGACCCGAAGATCGTCCGCATGTGCGGCGACGGCAGCAAAGCGGAAGACTGAGCGTGAGAAGAATTGGGGGCTTGCAACTGAGCGATGCCGAACGGCGATTATTCAGCCATCCGGCATTCCCCTTTCGCCTTTCCCCTTTGCTTACGAGTCCGTCATCACTTTACGATGGGAGTATGAACTCTGACGCAACGTACATCTGCGGTGAGTGCGGCGAAGAGATCGTCATCCCGATCGATCTATCGGCCGGCGCCGATCAGGAGTATGTCGAAGACTGCCCCGTCTGCTGCCGTGCGAATGTGATCCGCGTCGAAGTGGATGAGAGTGGCGACGCCCGCGCTTGGGCGGAGTTGGAGTAAGCCGCCGAACGCACGGCGCATAAAAGAAGGGTGAAACGAAAGCGGTTGCCCCAAACCGCCTTCGATTTCACCCTTCCAACCTCTTTGTCGCCCCGTTTCCGTGTGCGGTTCGTCAGTCTTCTACCGGCTGGATTAATACCGAGTGCCAGCCGGTGGAGTAGGTCTCAAAGCCCGGCGCCTGAGCGTGGGCGATGCAGCATCGCTGGCCATCGATTTCGTCCATGACGAAGGTCTTAGGCTCGGCGAACAGCTCGGCTTGGTTGGGCAGCGTAATGCGATCAATCAGCTGCTTGCCCTTAGAGTCGGCAAGCACCCGGCCATCGTCGTCGCAGATGCAGCAGCGGGTGGTCTCTTTGTCGCTGCCAACGAGTGGGGTGTTGGTCACAATCGTTTGGGCGAACTCGTCCCAATTGAACAGGATGCCCAGCACGCCGAGCAATTCGCCATTGGCCTGGCCGCCGGCACGCACGCCGCAGGAGTAAACCAGCACACTCTTGCCATTGACCAGTGGTGACTCATGAGCGGTTTCGAATCCGTACTCATCGCCCGAGCGGGTCGCCATTGCCGCGCGGAACCAATCGCTCTGGTTAACTTGCTCGCCCGTCGAGCGGAACTGCCCGGGGCGACCATTGGCGACAATCTTGCCGTTGGTGTCGCACAGCACCAGGTCGTGATAAACGGTATAAGCATCGAGAATCACTCCCAGTCGCTGGCTGGCGTACTGGTAAGCGTCTTCGCTGTGTTCGGTCAGTGCGTCAACCAAGCTACTGTCGGTCGCCCACCAACGAACGTCGCATGTCCGCTCGTAGAGGTTGCGGTCAATCAAGTCGATGTTCGTCAGCGCCAGGTCCGACAACCTCGTGCCACGAATGTTCGAGCCGATCAGGTCGAGCAGTCCATCGATCTTGCCTCGTGTTTGCGAAGCTAGTTGGGTAGCGATTTGCGAGGTCTTGGCGCCGACGGCCTGCATCTCTTCGGCCACCACGCTAAACGCGGCGCCCGCTTGGCCCGCACGGGCAGCTTCGATGCGGGCATTGAGTGCGAGGAGCTGGGTATCGGCATTGATGTCGGTGATTTCACTGATCGCCGAGGTCATCGTACAAGACAAGTCCTGGACGAACGCCGCGATGGCCTGCGTGCTACCAGCTTGATTGTTTTCTTCGGTTGTTGTCGACATGGCGAGACTCTTGGGGCTTTTGCTAGGGGCTTCGGGGGTATTGGCAAATAGCTACTGAGGCCACCTTGAAGGGTCCGCCAACTCATCCAAGGCAACACACGTGCAAACCTAGAACGCCAAGAAGCGGTCATGGGCGATTTCAAACGAACGGCGGATTACCGCCGGTCGATCTGTTACGATCTAGCTGATTATGCTGGTGGCACCTGCTACCGCCGGCCACTCATGATCTTGTCGCTAGTCTTCCAAGGAGCTGCACCAAAATGCCCAAGCCCGTGACGTTCAAACCTGGCGACAAGATCAAGCTCGCGGACGTCGATCCGCGGAAAATTGATGGCGAGTGGGACAAGGAGTCGGCTGCAGCGCGAATCGCCGTCAATACGGTGCGGAGTCGCCAACTTGCTTACCAGCTCTACGCCGAGAATCAGCGTGCCTTGCTGCTGGTGCTGCAGGGCATGGATACTGCTGGCAAAGATGGCACGATCCGCGTCGTCACCACGGGCATCAATCCGCAGAGCTTTCACATCACGTCGTTCAAGCAGCCGAGTGTGCTGGAACTCGACCACGACTTTCTCTGGCGAATCCACCATCGCGTGCCGGCACATGGCCAGATAGGTATTTTCAATCGCTCGCACTACGAAGATGTGCTGGTTGTCCGCGTGCATAATCTGGTGCCCGAGGAGGTGTGGCGGACACGGTATCAACGGATTAACGAATTTGAGGAGATGATTACCGAAGGAGGGGTGAAGATCGTCAAGTGCTTTTTGCATGTCAGCTACGAAGAGCAGCGGGAACGACTCCAGGCGCGGCTCGACAAGCCACATAAGCGGTGGAAGTTTTCCAAGGGCGACCTCTCCGAGCGAAAGCTATGGCCCGACTACCAGGCGGCCTATGAAGACGCGATCAACAAATGTAATACCGAGCTTGCGCCCTGGTACATAATCCCGAGCGATCGTAAATGGTACCGCAACCTGGTCGTTAGCGAACTGCTGCGGGACAGCCTAGAAGCGATGAGTCCGCAATTCCCACCTTGTGAGGAAGGCCTAGACGATCTGGTGATCGAGTAACCAATAACGACGCCTGCAACAGGTCACGGCGTCCTGCGGCAAGTTGCCAACGACGCAGGACTGCGGGATCTAGAGAGATGAGCGATAAAGCAATCATCGCTGCCCGGACGCTTTGTGACGCCGTTGACCAGCTTTCATTTGCCGAGCCGGTCACGCATGTTTACAACCCATTGCGGTATGCATGGCCTGCGCACGAAGCCTATCTGCATTCAATGAACGCGGGCGGTACGCGGGTATTGTTCCTGGGCATGAACCCCGGTCCGTGGGGGATGGCCCAAACGGGCGTGCCGTTTGGTGAAGTTGCTGCCGTGACTCAGTGGCTAGGCATCGACGACGCCACCTTAGCCGAGCCGATCACCCGCCCCGCAGACGAACATCCCAAGCGACCGATCGAAGGCTTTGCATGTCAGCGAAGCGAAGTATCGGGTCGCCGGCTGTGGGGGCTGTTTGCCGAGAGGTTCAAGACTCCGGATGCATTCTTCGCCGAGCATTTTGTCGCCAACTACTGCCCGCTCGTTTTCATGCAGGAGAGTGGCAAGAACCACACGCCAGACAAGTTGCCTGCTGCCGAGCGTGAACCACTTGACGCAGCGTGCGACGCACATCTTGCGGAACTACTAAAGATCACCGGGTGCGAATGGGCGATCGGCGTTGGTAAGTATGCTGAGAAGTGTCTCCGAAGAGTGGTAGCCGAATCGAAAATAGGCGGTACGCAAATTGCCTCAATCCTACACCCCAGCCCTGCCAGCCCCGCCGCTAACCGCGGTTGGGCTGAAGCAGCCACGCGGCAGCTCGTAGAGGCCGGCGTTTGGCAGGCATCGCCCTAGCGTGGCAGGGTCCCCACGCACTGGGCATGGCTTGCTAGTCGCCTAGAAATAAGTGTTACTCAATCACCAGCGAGAATGCCAAAATGTCCTCTGGCTCTAGCGTAACTCACTGCCCCAGTTGCCACGCCCCGGTCGAACCCGGCATGCCGGCGTGCAAAGAGTGTGGCGAGCGTCTCTTCGTCGAGCACCCTGGGCAATTTCCACGCGATAGCAACGCCGTGGAGAAAGACGCCTTTCGCAAAGAGACCGATGGCGAGTGAGCGACTGCAATCGCAAGGCTAGTTCTGCCCCGCCACGCCATCGTCCCCGAGGTGGCGCCGGAGGTAGGTGGCGCGTTCGATCGCTCGGTCCGACGGATCGAGTTCCATGCCGGCCAATTTTTGCAGATGGGCTGGCTGCGTGTGGACGAATAGCTTATTGACCGTTGGAATCTCGATGTCGCGGATAAGACCCAGGTTGACGCCCATGCGTACGCTCGACAGCAGGTGAAGCGTCTCTTCGCTGGTGATCGTTTGGGCCGTTCGCAGGATGCCGAATGCACGCGATACCCGGTCGTGCAGCGTTTCTTGGCTTTCGCGTATCAAAAAATCTCGGGCCTGGCGTTCGTAGTCGAGGAGCACGGGCACAACGTCCGACACTTTCTTCGTCAGTTCTTGTTCGCTCAGGCCGAGCGTCACCTGATTGCTGATTTGGTAGAAGTCGCCCATCGCCTGCGAGCCTTCGCCGTACAGCCCACGCACCGCGAGGTTGATCTTCTGCAGGCTACGAAAGACTTTGTCGATCTGCCGTGTAATGACCAGCGCCGGTAAATGGAGCATGACGCTCACCCGGGCGCCGGTGCCGACGTTTGTCGGGCACGCCGTGAGATAGCCGAGCTTGTCGCTATAGGCGTAAGTGACTTGCTCTTCGATCAGGTCGTCCAGGGCGTTGATCGATTCCCAAGCCGACTGCAAGTCGAGGCCACTCCGCATCACCTGTATGCGTAGGTGGTCTTCTTCGTTGATCATCACGCTAAACTGCTCGGCGCCGTCGATCACCACGGCCCGGGCGCCATC
>JBCDCL010000236.1:0-5491 GCA_039182175.1 Planctomycetota bacterium | reverse complement strand
GTGGCGCCCCGGTGAAGTGGCGTGCCGACGTCGCCTACGGCTATGCAGGACCCGCAATTTCTGACGGAAAAGTGTACCTGTTTGACTATGTTCTCGAGTCCGGCGAGATCGCTAACTTGCCTAGCCGGCGTGACGAACTGACCGGCGCCGAGCGACTTACATGCTTCGACGCCGCCACCGGCAAGGTCCTCTGGCGGAAGCAGTACGATCGCGACTATGCGGTCTCCTACGGCGGCGGGCCGCGATGCACGCCGACCGTTGATGGTGATCGCGTTTATACACTCGGCGCCGAGGGCGATCTGACCTGTTGGAAAACGGCCGACGGCGCGCAACTCTGGCAGATTAATTTTGGCGAGGCTTTTGGGGTAGAAACCCCAATTTGGGGCCACTAGGCCCATCCGCTCGTGATCGATCAAACTCTGTACTGCGTTGTCGGCGGCCAGGGCAGCGTCGCTGTTGCTTTTTATAAGCAGACGGGTGAAGAAAAGTGGAGTAACCTTTCTGCCGGCGAGCCAGGCTACTGCCCACCAACGCTGATCAACCACGCCGGCGTCGACCAGCTGCTCATCTGGCATCCCGAGAGTCTCAACAGTCTCAACCCCGAAACTGGCGAAGTCTACTGGAGCGTACCCATGCGGCCGGCGTATGGGATGTCGATCACCGCGCCACAGAAGCAGGACGACCTGCTCTACGTCAGCGCTATTGGCAATCTCGCCGTGCTCATGCAGTTGACTGACGACAAGCCAGAGGTCGAAGTCCTATGGTCGGGAGGCGGCAAGACGGGCGTACGCAGCGCGAATGTCACGCCGCACATGGAGCCGGGCGTACTCTTCGGCGTCGACTGCGAGACGAGCGCCCTAACGGCTGTGAGCCTCGCCGACGGGGAGCGACTATGGGAGAGCCAACAACCGACCGTTGGCGATGATTCGCGTGCTCGGCATGGCACCGCCTTCATCACCAAACATGAACCGACTGGCAACTACGTGCTATTCAACGAGCAGGGCGATTTGATCACCGCCAAGCTGACTGCCGATGGCTACGAAGAGACGGGGCGGCAGAACGTACTCGAACCAACGAGCAGCGCCTTTGGCCGGCCGGTAATTTGGACCACGCCTGCGTTTGCCGATCGCTGCGTGTACGTTCGCAACGATAAGGAAGTCGTTTGCGTCGACCTGCCCAACTAGCGGATCAGCTAGAACAGCCGCCGCTGGGGTTCGGGCGCTAGCGGCCGGGCGTCGACGCCACGCTTGAGCAATTGGTCGACAAATCCTTCGGGTCCATGCGTCACGTACACGGTGCGAGGCTGCACGCGATCGACCAGTTCGAGCAGTTGATCGAAGTCAGCATGGTCCGACAGCGGCAACGCATGGTCGACGCCTTGGCGGCGGCGAGAGCTCGGATGCATCGCCCAACCGGTGAGAGCGATCGACGTCGTCGGCCCTAAACCGCCAAGCGGAATCGCTTCATCGATTTCGGCAGCGTCACCACGGCATGCCCTGCGAGCGGCCGGCCGGCGTACTCGCAGCAGTCGGCATCGTCGGTTGAGAGCTGCATGCCGCACTCCTCGTAGACGCGACTGATAGCGAACACTTCGCGATGCTGCAGCACGGGGATCCCATGCGTGGTGAGAATCTTCGTCACCTCTTGCGACTTGCCCATCGCGTAAGCATGGATCACTGGCGTGTGACCTTCGTCGAAACACTGACGCACCAAATCGATCAACTGGGCGATTACCTCCTGCCGTGGCGGCAAACGATACTCGGGGCGGCCAAAGGTCGACTCCATGACCAATAGATCGGCCCGCGGGGGGTCGGCCGGCGTAGCCGTCAGTGATTCGCCTAGCTTGAAGTCGCCCGTGTAGAGCAGCTGCTCACCTTCTTGCTCAGCCAGCAGCATCGCCGATCCAAGGCAATGCCCGGCCGGCAGCGTGGTGAGTTGGACGCCACTAAACTCGAAGGGCTGATGGTAGGGCAGCTCTCGCACGCGAAGGAGCGGACTCCCCTGACGACCTAACCGAAAGCGATACAACGCCGCCGTCTCCGGCGTGGCGAGCGTCCACTCGTGCCGAGCCATGTGGTCGGCATGGGCGTGCGATACAAACCCCCGTGGTTGCCGCCGCTGGAAGTCGACCGCCAGCCGCGGCCGCGTGAGCATCAGACCGTTTTCGTAGTGAAACAATGCGCAGGCCGAGCAAGTGGGGAAGGCGGAGTGGGGAGTGGGAAGTATAGTGCTGGTTCTCCCTACTCCCCATTCCCCCACTCCATCCTCGGCCCATGTCGTTTGTTGAAATTTTGATCCTGGCGATCATCCAAGGGCTGACCGAGTTCCTGCCGGTTAGCTCCTCGGGCCATTTGGTGGTCGCCAACGCACTGCTCGAAGCGTGGGGCAAGGCGCCAACGCCGGACCTCGTTGAAGTGAATATCGTTTTGCACGTCGGCACGCTGTTGGCAGTGCTGGTCTTCTATCGCCGTGAGGTGTTGCGACTGCTCGGGAGCGACCGCCGCGTGCTGCTGCCTTTGCTGGTGGGTACGATTCCTGCCGTGGCGATTGGGCTGCCTATCAAGCTGTTTGCAGAAGAAGTGCTGGAGAGCCCACTGCTCGCTGGCTGCATGTTCCCGGTGACGGCGATGCTATTGCTGTGGGCGTCGCGTCTGCCCGAAGGCGACAAACAGTATGCCGACTTGCCGCTCGCTCACGCGGCGGGAATTGGCCTGATGCAAGCCTTCGCGCTGCTGCCCGGCATCTCGCGGAGTGGCTCGACCATTGTGGGCGGGCTGCTGGCGGGCCTCCGGCGAGAGGACGCGGGCACCTTTGCCTTTCTGCTCGCCATCCCCGTGATTGCGGGGCCCGGTCTGATCGAAGTCGCCAAGCTCGTTCGCGATAGCGGCGGAGGCGAAGCAGCCTCTGCCACCAGCCCGGCGATTCTGCTCCTCGGCGCCGCCGTCGCCTTTGCCGTTGGCTATGCTGCTTTGGCGCTCCTGATTCGCTTTGTCCGGCGTGGCCGCCTGGCGGCATTCGCCTGGTACCTCATTCCACTCGGCGTCGCGGTGATCGTTTGGCAGCTGGGTGCTTAGCAACTGGACGCCTAGCAACTGGCGTGCTGAACCCCCGAATGCCGCCGGTTGTCCCCCTTATGCACCGCTCCTAAACTGTTACGGAGAGGCCATTTCCAACAATCCAGCGTGCACCGGCTGCTGCCCAACGCCACCGACCCATGCCCAGTCCGTTCGATCAAAAAGACGAAGAGATTTACCAGGAGCACATCCTGGATCACTACGAGGATCCGTTCCACCGGGGCGATCTGCTCGGCGCCAGCCATGCGCATGAAGACAAGAATCCGCTTTGCGGCGACGTGGTGAAGATCGAACTGTTGCTCGACGACGATGGCAAAGTGTCCGACTGTTACTTCTCGGGCGATGGTTGCGTGATTAGCCAAGCGAGTGCGTCGATGCTGCTCGAAGAGCTGTACGGCAAGACGGTTGACGAAGTAAAAGCGTTCACTGCCGAGGACATGCTCAAACTCTACGGCGCCCGCCTAACCCCCAACCGCCAAAAATGCTGCCTGCTATCGTGGAAAGTAATTCAGCAGGCGATTCATTCACCGGTTGATTGATTCACCACAGAGGCACAGAGGACACGGAGAAAAATCCCTCCACTTTAGTTTCTCCGTGTCCTCCGTGATCTCTGTGGTTAAACAAATCGCCTCCACCTCCTACGTGATCTCCGTGGTCCATCCAAAGTAATGCCAACCAACACTGCAGCGCCGATCGCCAACCTTTTGCCGGAGTCGGTACGCGACGACTTTCCGATTTTGCAAGAGACGACCGATCGGGGTGTGCCGATTGTGTTTCTCGATTCGGCGGCGAGTAGTCAGCGGCCGCGGCAGGTGATCGATGCGATCTCGCATTGCTACGAGCACGACTACGCCAACGTCCATCGCGGGATTCATACGCTCAGTGAGCGGGCGACCGACGCTTACGAACTATCGCGGCGGAAGGTGCAAGAGTTCATCGGCGCCGAGCATGCCCACGAGGTAGTCTTCACCGCCGGCACGACGGCTGGCATCAACACCGTTGCCCGCAGTTGGGGTGATGCGAATGTCGGGCAGGGGGACGAACTGCTGCTCACCCCCATGGAGCATCACGCCAATCTGGTGCCCTGGTTCCAACTAGCAGAGCGGACCGGGGCGATCATCAAGCACATCCCGTTGACGGACGATGGCCGGCTCGATTTGGAGCGGCTGGGCGAAGTGCTGACGGAGCGGACCAAGTTGGTGGCCCTCACGGCCGTGTCGAACACGCTTGGCACGATCAACCCCGTGGCGGAGGTCGTTCGCCACGCCCACGCCGCTGGCGCGATGGTGCTGGTCGATGCCGCACAGAGTGTGCCGCACATGGCGACCGATGTCACGAAACTCGACTGCGACTTCTTGGTCTTCAGCGGCCATAAAATCTGCGGGCCGTCGGGCGTTGGTATCCTGTACGGCAAAGAAGCGTTGCTAGAAGCGATGCCACCCTTCATGGGTGGCGGTGGGATGATCAACCGCGTCTATGCCGATCGATTCACTTCTGCCGAACTGCCCGACAAGTTTGAAGCGGGCACGCCGCCCATCGCACCGGCAATCGCCCTCGGCACGGCAGTCGACTACCTCAGTGCGATTGGCATGGATCGCATTGCCAAGCACGAGCACGCCCTGGTCGAATACGCCTGGCGCCAGCTGTGCGACCTCGACGGTGTCCGGCTGCTCGGCCCCGATCCGGAGTATCGTGCTGGGCTGGTCAGCTTTGTGCTCGATCGGCCGCACGCGCACGACATTGCCCAACTGCTCGATCGCGATGGCATCGCCGTGCGGGCAGGGCACCACTGCACTCAGCCGCTGCACGATTGGCTGGGCATCACTGCTAGCACCCGGGCGAGTTTCTATCTCTACAACACGCCCAGTGAAGTCGACCAACTAGTTGCGTCGATCAAGACGGTGCGAGAGAAGTTCCGGCCATCGGGCCGGAAGCGGCGTCGCAAGCCAGACCAGGCGTAGCCGCGGCTCTTGCTACTGGCTGCAAACAAGGCTGCGAGACGCCCGGTCCGCCGACTATTGCCTGTTTACGCAGTCTTTCCGGCGTTGTGGCGGCTTCCGGCAGCCGTTATAATTGCCGGGCTCAAATACCCCATACTACGCAGCTTAGCCGAGCGGTATTCGTTGCCATCGCTGGCGTGACGCGTTTACCCACCGGTCCCTAGCCTACGTTCCTAGCTTACAAGTCCGCTGTCGAGCTACTTGGCGCCGGCGTCTGAGGAATTCCTGCTGATGCGTTTCTGGTTGCTCGACGCCATCGAAGAAGTCTCGCCCGACGAGCGGCTCGTCGCGGTGAAGAATGTTTCGTACAGCGAAGAGTACCTGCAGGACCACTTTCCAGAGTTTCCCGTCCTGCCGGGCGTCTTCATGCTCGAAGCAGCGACACAGGCCGCAGCATGGCTATTGAGGCTGACGGAC